>CACYXH010000115.1 GCA_902778245.1 uncultured Lachnospiraceae bacterium
CCTTACAGAGGAAACCAATGCTTACGAGATAGCCTATAAGCAGGAAGTGGAAAAAGGTCCTGCCACTGTACTTTGCAGCGTGGATGGAAAAGTTACTGAGTATGAGATTGAAATAGAAAGCGTGGAAATGAACAAAAAGGAGATCAATAAGGGTATGGTGATCCGGGTGACAGATCAGGAGCTGCTGGAGAAAACCGGGGGTATTGTACAGGGAATGAGCGGTAGTCCAATAATCCAAAACGGGCGGATCGTGGGCGCTGTGACCCATGTGTTTGTAAATGATCCCACGAAAGGGTATGGGATCTTTATTGAAAACATGCTGGAGCACTGAGAAGGGGGAATCATAGATGGCTGATGATCATTTGGTATTAGAACTGGCCAGGCAGGCACTGGAGGCTAGAGGGCGGGCCTATGTTCCGTATTCCGGTTTTGCGGTGGGAGCGGCTCTGCTGACAAAGGAGGGGGTTATTTTCCAGGGCTGCAACATTGAAAATGTGGCGTTTACGCCCACTAACTGCGCGGAGCGCACGGCAATTTTTAAGGCTGTCAGTGAAGGCTATCGGGAATTCGAGGCCATTGCGGTGGCCGGAGGAAAACAGGGGAAAGAACCAAAAGATTTCTGTCCGCCCTGTGGTGTGTGCAGGCAGGTGATGGTGGAATTTTGTTCCCCGGAATTCCCGGTTTATCTGGTGAAATCCCAGCAGGAAGTGAAATGTTGTGAATTAAAGGAACTGCTTCCGGCAGCCTTTGAAAGCTTTTGATAACAAATATTGGGGAGGGGACAAACATGGGCGTAGTGTATTCGGAAACGGAAGAATTTCATCTGAAGATCAAAACAGGAGACGTGGGGAAGTATGTCCTGCTCTGCGGAGATCCGGGAAGATGCGAAAAGATTGCGAAATATTTTGACGAACCTGAGTTTGTGGGTTCCAACCGGGAGTACACCATCTATACCGGTTATTTGGATGGAGAGAAGGTCAGCGTCTGCAGTACCGGTATTGGTGGACCGTCGGCGGCCATAGCGATGGAAGAACTGGTCCACTGCGGAGCGCATACCTTTATCCGGGTGGGTACGTCCGGAGGTATGGCGGTGGATGTGATGGGGGGCGACCTGGTGATCGGAACCGGCGCCATCCGCATGGAAGGAACCTCAAAGGAGTATGCTCCCATTGAGTACCCGGCTGTTGCCGACTATCAGGTGGTGCAGGCACTTGCTGAGGCTGCAGGGAAATTTCCGGTGCGAAGTCATGTGGGAGTGCTGCAGTGTAAGGACAGTTTTTATGGGCAGCATGATCCGGACACGATGCCGGTGGGCTACGAACTGAAAGACAAATGGGATGCCTGGGTAAAGTGCGGGGCTATGGCCAGTGAGATGGAATCGGCAGCGCTGTTTATCGTGGGAAGCGTGCGCAAGGTTCGCGTAGGAAGCATAATGCTGGTATTTGCCAATCAAACCAGACGCGCTATGGGGCTGGACGATCCGAAGTGTTACGATATCGAACCGGCGATTCAGGTAACGGTGGAGGCAGTACGGATTTTGATACATAAGGACAAAGCAAAAGATTGACGGAACTGTTCGACAGAAGAGGTTAAATTATCCCTGATTATTTTGTATATTTCTCATAGGAGGTCGGAGATTATCGGAAAATATAAGGGATTCTGTCGAAATAGATAGAACGAAATTTCTTGATAATGCCCCCGGATATACTATAATACAAGTAGTTTTCGGGGAGAATTTTGGAAGGTCCGGCAAGATATGGATATATTTCGCCGAACTTTGGAAAGGAATATTATACCCCGAAACAAATAAGAAATGAGGAAGGGGTATAAAATGGGTACAATGAATGTCGCGATTGCCGATGACAATGAGAGGACAAGGCAGCTGCTGGATACGATCATCAGCAGTGACCGGGACTTAAAAGTGGTCGGAAAAGCCAGTGACGGGGAGGAATTGATCGATATCATCAAGTCGAAAGAACCGGACGTGGTTCTGCTGGACATCATTATGCCAAAGATAGACGGCCTGACCGTGATGGATCGGGTCAACAAGGAACCGAATGTGAAAAAACCTGCATTTATCGTGATCACTGCGGTGGGACAGGAGAAGATTACGGAGGATGCTTTCGAACTGGGGGCAGATTACTATATCCTGAAACCTTTTGACAATGAAGTGGTGCTCAACCGCATCAAACATCTGAAAACGAAACGGGAAAGAAATTACCGGGATATCCCAAGAGGCAGCATTTATGAGAGCAGACAGGCTTACATGGAACGGAATCTGGAGACTGATATCACGAATCTTATTCATGAGATCGGAGTGCCGGCTCACATCAAAGGCTATCAGTACTTGAGGGAAGCCATCATGATGTCAGTGCAGGATATGGAAATGTTAAATTCTATTACAAAGATCCTGTACCCAACTATCGCGAAGAAATACCAGACCACACCCAGCCGGGTGGAGCGTGCCATCCGCCATGCCATTGAGGTGGCCTGGAGCAGAGGAAAGATGGACACCATTGACGCTCTGTTCGGCTACACGGTAAACGGCGGAAAAGGGAAACCTACCAATTCAGAGTTTATTGCCCTGATCGCAGACCGGATCCGGCTGGAATACAAAAGCAGGTAAATTAATTTTCTCTGTTGTTAACAGATTAAGGCTTTTCAGATTGGAAGGAATGGGTTATAATTCTTTGTATAGAGACGATTGTTATACGGAGGGTTATGACGATGAAAAAAGTTTTATTTGTGGCATCAGAAAGCGTCCCTTTTATTAAGACGGGCGGTCTGGCGGACGTAGTGGGATCTCTGCCTAAGTGTTTTAATAAAGAGGAATATGATGTGCGGGTAATTCTTCCGAAGTACATATGTATGAGGGAAGAGTGGAAAAACAAGATGAATTATCTTACCCACTTTTACATGGATCTGGCGTGGAGATCTCAGTATGTGGGTGTACTTGAGGTGCAGTATGAGGGCGTGCAGTTCTACTTTATTGACAATGAGTATTATTTTTCGGGGCCGACGCCGTACGGCAATATTTATCAGGATATTGAAAAATTTGCCTTTTTCTCCAAAGCAGCGCTGTCTGCTCTGCCGGTGATCGGTTTCAAGCCGGACATTGTTCATTGTCATGACTGGCAGACCGGCCTGATACCGGTATTCCTGAAGGATAAATTCCAAGAGGGTGAGTTCTTCCGGGATATAAAGTCCGTTATTACGATCCACAATCTGAAATTCCAGGGAATATGGGATATGAAGACGGTGAAGGATATTACAGGACTTCCGGCCTACTATTTTACTCCGGATAAGCTGGAAGCTTACGGTGACGCCAACTATCTGAAGGGCGGTATCGTCTATGCGGACGCCATTACCACGGTGAGCGAGACCTATGCGGAGGAGATCAAAACTCCGTATTATGGGGAGCGTCTGGACGGTCTGATGAGAGCCCGCGCCAACAGCCTCAGGGGAATTGTAAACGGTATCGATTATGATGAGTACAATCCGGAAACGGATGCTCTGATCGAGAATAATTACAATGCCCGGAACTTCCGTAAGGAGAAGATCAAGAATAAGCGCGCTCTGCAGAGGGAACTTGGACTGGAGTGCGACGAAAAGAAATTTATGATCGGTATCGTGTCCCGTCTGACAGACCAGAAAGGATTTGACCTGATTTCTTATATGATGGATGAACTGTGTCAGCAGGATATTCAGTTGGTAGTTCTTGGCACCGGTGAGGAACGCTATGAAAACATGTTCCGTCATTTTGCCTGGAAATATCAGGGCAAGGTCTCCGCTAACATTTATTACTCGGAGGCCATGTCCCACAAGATCTACGCATCCTGCGACGCATTCCTGATGCCGTCTCTGTTCGAGCCCTGCGGTCTGTCTCAGCTCATGAGCCTTCGCTACGGAACTGTGCCTATCGTCCGTGAGACCGGAGGCCTGAAGGATACGGTTCAGCCGTACAATGAGTATGAGAGTACCGGTACCGGTTTTAGCTTCGCTAATTACAATGCCCATGAAATGCTGTACACAGTGAAGTATGCCATGGAGGTATATTATAATAAAAAGCGGGAGTGGAATAAGATGATCGACCGCGGCATGGCGGTGGATTTCTCTTGGCATACGTCAGCCAGAAAGTATGAGGAGATGTACAACTGGCTGTGCGGATGGTAGAATATAAGATAAGTCGGATAAGGGGCCGCTGCAAAATAGCAGCGGCCTGTGTTTGCAGAATGAAATTGAAGGAGAGAGTATGCCAAAAGTGAAGAGAATGATATTGGGGGCTATGGCAGTTACGATGACACTGGGGTTTTGCGCTGTAACTGAGGCCTCAGAAGGTTTTGCCACCCCAAAGGATGCGATGTATTTCTTTATTTCTGCCATTAATGAATTGGATTATGATAAGGCATTGGAGGCCTTTCCCATAGACCTGGCGGCTGAGAATTATGACTTTGAGTCATGTATTGATAGATTAGGAGGATGGACGCAAACTTATAATATGCTTATTTCCAGTTCATCTAATGAAAATGTGTTATTTAACAAGAGACATTTCAGAAATGGTCTGGAGAAAAAATTAGATTATTTTATATTTAGTTTTATGGTTGATCCAAAATATACAGAAGGATTATCAATTGCGCAAAGACCGGAAGAGGGAGATGACATAATTGCGGAATTGGGTAATGTCAACATAGAGGATATTCAGGAACTAAAGTTGTTTTCTTTGGATTACGCAAGTCCCAGTTCCCAGAATAAAGATTATTTCCAGAATATGTATGCTGCCAGGGCGGCTGTTTACGGCGGAGATACCATGGAAGAATATCAGGTAGTATATCTTGTTGGAAGTAAATTTTATTGGGGAGGCGCTCAGTTTATAAAGTACGGTGATGATTATTATCTCTGGGAATTAGAATCGGAGCTTCTTAATACAAATTCATATTGGATGGTGGAACCTGTCAACTAAAAAACTCTAGATACTTTACTTCACATCTGATGATTCTTGTGATATAGTATAGTATATAAAGCAAAACTTACTGCTGATGAATCAGGAAACAAAGGATGAGAATGTGAGAGTTAGAATCCCGGTTCGGAATATGTTGGGGTGTCTTAGCTGTCGTATTCTCCAAAGGGAGGTGCACCGTGCCAGAAAAGAAAACTGTAACAGAAAAAGAAACAAAGAAAGTAACCGCCGGAAAAACAACCAGCAAAAAAGCTACAAAGAAGGATGAATTGACGAAAACGCCAACAGCAGAGACTTTAGTAGAAGCGAAAGAACCGGAAGTGAAAGAGCCTGCAGCAGCGGAGCCGAAAGCAAAGATCACGAAATCGAGGACAACAAAGGCAAAGACTACGAAGGCGAAAGAAACTGCAGTGACAGAGCCTGAAGAAAAGCCGGCAAAGGCGAAAGAAAATGCAGCGACAGAGCCAAAAGCGAAGACGACAAAGACTAAGACAACGAAGGCGAAAACAGTAAAGGTGCAGGAAACAGAAATAAAGGAGACAGAAATAAAGGAGCCGAAAGCGGAATCACCAAAGGTGGAAGCACCTGAGGTGAAGAAATCGGAAGTGAAAGAGGAGAAAGCAAAAGAACCGGAAGTGAAAGAACCGGAAGTGAAAGAACCAGAAATAATAGAACCGAAAGCGGAAGGACCAGCAATGCAAGAACCGAAAGCGGAGGAGCTGGAAATGAAAGAACCGAAAGCGGAAGAACCTGTAATGGAAGAACCGAGAGTGGAGGGCGTTTATCGGATCCGAATGCTATCCATTTGTAAAGACCGGGGGACTCGGAGATGTGATGTACGCATTGCCGAAGGCACTGATCGCACAGAACTGCGATGTAAAGGTGATCTTGCCGCGATACAAATGCATTCCGTGGGAATATCAGCAGAAGATGGTTTATCGCGGAGCTTTTGAAATGAATTTGTGCGCAGACGGACGCTCCTTCTATGTGGGAATTATGGAGTATGTCTGGGACGGTGTTGTGTACGATTTTATTGATAATGAAGACTTCTTCAGTTACGGCAATCCTTACACCAACCTGATCGATGATATTCCCAGATTCTGTTTCTTTGGCAAGGCAGCATTGGCGGCTTTGAATTATATGGATTGGATCCCGGATGTGATACATTGCCATGACTGGCAGGCAGGTCTGGTTCCGGTATATCTTCGCACGCTGTTTGAAAACACACCCATCGGACGGTCTAAGGTGATGATCACAATACATAATCTGCGTTTCCAGGGAGTTTACAATGTTCCCACGATTCGCTACTGGTCCGGTCTGCCGGATTATGTATTCAATAAAGACGCACTGCTTCAGGACTATGTAGATGCCAACATGCTCAAGGGTGGTCTGACCTATGCCAATATGATCACCACTGTAAGCGGGACTTATGCCGGAGAGATCCAGATGCCGTACTTTGGGGAAAAACTGGATGCGCATTTGCGTTATCATTCCGGAAAGCTGAGGGGTATCGTAAATGGTATTGACTATGGCATGTGGGATCCCAGTAAGGACAATAACCTGAGAGCACCTTATGATATTACAAATGTGCTGGATAAAAAGAAAGAGAATAAACTTGCGCTTCAGGAGGAACTGGGACTGATCCAGGATGAGAACAAGTTTATCATTGCGCTGATCTCCCGGTTGACGGATCAAAAGGGTCTGAATCTGGTAAACGCCATTCTTCCCCAATTGATAGACGGTCATACACAGGTGGTGGTTCTGGGTACCGGAGATCGACAGTATGAAGATTCTTTCCGGTATTACGAAGGAGCATACAAGGGAAACGTCTGCTCCAATATCATGTATGATGAAGGAAGGGCGCATAAAATTTACGCCGGTGCGGATGCGCTTATGGTACCGTCGCTGTTTGAACCCTGCGGACTGACACAGCTGATCGCTATGCATTATGGAACGGTACCCATCGTGCGCGAGACAGGCGGATTGAGAGATACGGTTCAGCCGTACAATCAATTCTACAATGAAGGAAACGGGTTCACCTTTGACAGGTATGAGGCAGGATTGCTGCTGGATGCCATCAACAGAGCAAAGACATTGTACTTTACCAACCGCTGGTGCTGGGATGAGATGGTTCAGCGCGATATGGCAAAAGACGTATCCTGGGAGAATTCCGCGAAACAGTACCGTGGACTTTATATGGAGCTGACGTGGTAAGAGGAACATATTATTATAATTACAGTAAATGATGCTATGATACAGGGGGCGATTGTAAAGGTCAAAACTTTACAATTGCCCTTTCTGCTGTCTTTTTACTGCGGACGCGGAAAAAAGAAACACTACGCACGCCCAGATCCCTGCTGAGAGGACAAGGGAGATCCACTGGTCAGTTCGTGCCAATACCGGCAGCAGCGTTTGCAATAAGTGCAGAAATGTGGTACTGATGAGACTGACGATAGCTGGATACAAAAGCCCTTGGGCGGCGGGAAGGTTAAAATTAATGGTTTGTTTTAACGTGAGGATGCTTAGCATGGCCGTTACCAGTTGGCTTAATAGCAGGCCCCAGAGACAACCCTGGATACCGAATACCGGAACGAGAAACCAGGTAAACAAAAGCCGCAAGGTCAGTCCGGCCAGATTGTGCAGAAAGACTTCCATGGTTTTTCCCAGCCCATGCAAGATACTGGCAGTGACCGTATTCAGATAGAGGAAGGGGCAGATCCAGGCCAGCGTTACCAGATAAGAACCTACTCGATCCTCGTGATAGAGCAGCAGACCCAGGGCTGGACCGAACTGCAGGAAGGCTGCAGTGCAAAGTGTTCCTAAAAAAAGACAGAGCAGCAGAGAGGAGCGGATAGTTGCCGCTATTTTTTTGTCATTTTTTAAGGCGTGAGCTTCCGATATGGAGGGCAGCAGTACCATGGAAAAGGAGCCGGTGATGGCACAGGGAAACATAATCAGCGGCAGAGCCATTCCTGTGAAAACACCGTAGATTGACAGAGCCGTGGAAGAGGTTTCATAGTATCGCTGCAGCCGCAAAGG
>CACYXH010000116.1 GCA_902778245.1 uncultured Lachnospiraceae bacterium
CCCCAATAAAATTATATAGAAAAGAGACAGGAGGAATTAATTCATGGGAATGACAATGACGCAGAAGATCCTTGCGGCAGCAGCAGGCCTGGACAAAGTAGAGGCAGGTCAGCTGATCGAGGCGGATCTGAATCTGGTGCTGGGTAATGATATTACCTCCCCGGTAGCGATTCATGAGATGGATAAGTTTAAGCAGGATACCGTGTTTGATAAAGATAAAATCGCATTGGTAATGGATCATTTTATCCCGAACAAAGACATTAAGTCGGCAGAGCACTGCAAATGTGTGAGAGAGTTCGCCGCAAAGCATGAGATCAGCAACTACTTTGATGTGGGACAGATGGGAATCGAACATGCGCTTTTGCCGGAACAGGGACTGACCGTGGCCGGAGATGTGATCATTGGAGCAGATTCTCATACCTGCACTTACGGCGCCCTGGGGGCTTTTTCCACCGGCGTGGGAAGCACGGATATGGCAGCAGGTATGGCCACCGGAAAAGCCTGGTTTAAAGTGCCTTCCGCCATCAAATTTAATCTGATCGGCAAACCGTCCAAATGGGTCAGCGGAAAAGATGTGATCCTGCATATCATCGGCCTCATCGGGGTGGACGGAGCATTGTATAAATCCATGGAATTTACCGGAGAGGGCGTAGCCAACCTGTCCATGGATGATCGATTTACCATCGCGAACATGGCCATAGAGGCAGGCGGAAAGAACGGTATCTTCCCGGTGGACCAGCAGACCATCGCTTACATGAAAGAACATTCTGCCAGAGAGTATAAGATCTACGAGGCGGACGAAGACGCGGTGTATGATGAGGAGTATACGATTGATCTAAGTGCTTTGAAATCAACGGTGTCCTTCCCGCATCTTCCGGAGAATACCAAGACCATCGATGAGATTACAGAGGACATCGCTATGGATCAGGTGGTGATCGGTTCCTGCACCAACGGACGCATCAGCGATCTGCGGTGCGCGGCAAAGATCCTGAATGGAAGAAAGGTAAAGAAAGGTATTCGCTGCATCGTGATCCCGGGAACACAGAACATTTATCTGCAGGCTCTGGAAGAGGGACTGCTGAAAACCTTTATTGAGGCGGGCGCTATTGTCAGCACCCCCACCTGCGGTCCGTGCCTTGGCGGTTATATGGGAGTTCTGGCGGAAGGAGAACGCTGCATCTCCACCACAAACCGGAACTTTGTGGGACGTATGGGACATGTGAAGTCGGAAGTTTATCTGGCCAGTCCTGCGGTGGCGGCTGCCAGCGCGGTGACCGGAAAGATTTCCGGACCGGAAGAACTGGGATTGTAAAGGAGGCTGAATAATATGAAAGCATTTGGAACAGTATTTAAATATGGTGACAATGTGGACACAGATGTGATCATCCCTGCCCGTTATCTGAATTCCTCGGATCCGAAAGAACTGGCGACCCATTGCATGGAGGATATTGATAAAGACTTTGTGAATAAGGTAAAGCCGGGAGATATCATCGTGGCGGATAAAAATTTCGGCTGCGGCTCTTCCAGAGAACATGCTCCCATCGCCATTAAGGCGGCGGGTGTGAGCTGCGTTATCGCGCAGACCTTTGCCCGTATTTTCTACCGCAATGCCATTAATATCGGTCTGCCCATTATCGAATGTCCGGAAGCTTCCAAGGGCATAGAACAGGGAGACGAAGTAGAAGTGGATTTCGGTAGCGGTATGATCTACAACCGCACAAAGGGAACCCAGTTCAAGGGACAGGCATTCCCGGAATTTATGCAGAAGATCATCCAGGCAGAGGGGCTGATCAATTATATCAACCAGAAATAAGGAGGAAACTACATGCGTATTACCTTTTTTGCCGCAAAGAGTTACGACAGGGAATCCTTTGGCAAGATCAAAGACAATTATCCGCAGTTGGAATTGGAGTATTGGGAGACAGAGCTTTCCCCCAAGACAGCAGTGTATGTGACGGACAGTGAGGCAATCTGCGCCTTTGTCAGTTCGGATGTTGGCGAGGAGGTATTGAAAGTTCTGCGTGACAGAGGGGTAAAGCTGGTGCTGTTGCGCTGCGCCGGATTCAACAATGTGGATCTGGAAGCAGCCGCCAAGTATGGCATCAAGGTAATGCGTGTACCTGGGTATTCTCCGGAAGCGGTGGCAGAGCATGCCATGGCGCTGGCTATGGCAGTGAGCAGGCATCTGCACAAGGCATATGTGAAGGTGAGAGAAAACAATTTCAGCCTTCAGGGCCTGGTGGGCGTGAATTTTCACGGAAAGACCGCCGGCATCATCGGCACCGGAAAAATCGGAGCAGCCATGGCGCGGATCTGCCGGGGCTATGGCATGCGGGTCATCGGCTATGATATGTACCCAAACCCGGATCTGGATTTTGTGGAATATGTGGAATTAGATCAGCTGCTCTCAGAAAGCGATCTGATCTCCCTGCATTGCCCTCTGATGGACAGTACTTACCATATGATCAATCTGGAGACCATCGAAAAGATGAAGGACGGCGTGATCCTGATCAACACTTCCAGAGGCGGCCTGGTCAAGACGGATGACCTGATCGCAGGTATCCGGGAACACAAATTTTTTGGCGTGGGACTGGATGTGTATGAGGAGGAGACCTCCAATGTATTTGAGAACCGGGAGGATGATATTCTCATGCATTCTACTACGGCCAGACTGCTGTCCTTCCCCAATGTGATCGTGACCTCTCACCAGGGGTTTTTCACAGAGGAAGCGCTGGCAGCCATCAGCGAAACCACACTGAACAATGCTATGGCTTACCTGAGGGGAGAAACTGCCGGTACGGAATTAAATTAATGCATTGGACATGTGGTATATCCAAATTTTAACAGAATAGGATTGCCTAAAGTTTGGAAGTGTGTTATTTTATTAGAGTAATACTGTGATGTGGCGGCACGCAGTCATGCGCGCCGCCGTTACTATTTGAGGGAGGGCAAAGCATGGAAAAACGAAGATTGGGCGGATTGCTAAAGACAGTGGTGTTGACGCTGGTTATGGTGTTGCTGTTTGGCATGACAACGATGGCTGCAACGAAAGTGAACATGAACAAGTACAAAACCGGCAGTTACTATTATAATGGAGTCTGGGAGACCAGCGGGACAGTTTATCATAAAGTTACTGTACCGAAGACAGGAATTCTGCTGGTATCAGGAAAGGGTTATGACGAATACTCCAGTCACAAGATAAAAGTGGCGCTCTGCGACAAAAACTTAAAATTGGTGGAAAAGTCCTATTCCTATGCAGATGATGATTCCGAAAAGTATGCCTGGTATGGGGTGAGTAAGGGAACTTACTATATCAAAGTTACCGGAGAGAAGGATTATTTCCTCTTGGCGGTTAACCAGAAGGTAGCAAATAAAGGAGGCGCTAAAAAGTCATCCGCTGCTACTGTCAAAAAAGGCAAAACGGGTATTTCAGGTGTGATACCGGCGAGCACGAAGAAAACCAAGACAGAGAAATGGTACAAATTTAAAGTGACTCAGTCGAAGGTTCTGGTTCTCTATCTGTCTGCAATAGGAAATGGAAAATTCACGTTTACCGTGTATGGTCCTTCCTACAGTAAGGGCTTTAAAATAGCTTCATTCATGAATGATGATCGAGATTTCACTTCGGGAAATGTATATACAAGGACTCCTATGCGTGTGAAAAAAGGAACCTATTATTTAAAGGTGACCCGTAATTCGAAATCTTCCGGTGCGGTCTTTTTCAGCTGGACATTACAGTAAGATAAAACACAGCAAGCTGCGTGCGGTCACGCAGATTCAGCTTATTTAGTATCGTGCTGAGATAATTGCGTACGGTACCTTCTCCAAGATACAGGGCCTCGGCGATCTCACGGTTGCTGAGGCCTTCTGCTACCCCCTGGATAATCGCCAGCTCTTTCACGGAGATATCGTAGCGTTCCCGGTCAAAACCGGGCTTTTTATTCAGAAGCTGAGGCAGCCGCTGCATGATCTCGCTGCCAAAGACCGTCTGTCCCATAAAGACTGCTTTGATGGCGGGAATGATGTGGTCATAATCCTGCTTGAGAAGATACCCTCTGGTGCCGATGCGCAGGGCTTTCACAATATAGTCATCATCAGAGAAAGTGGTGAGCAGCAGTATTTTAGCGTCTGGAAACTCCTCCAAAATCTTTTTAGAGGCTTCCAGTCCATTCATTTCTTTCATGCGGATATCCATCAGCAGCACATCCGGCTGCAGATTTCGGAACAGCTTAATAGCTTCCAAGCCTGAACTGCCAGTGGCGGTCACGTGAAGCTCCGGATCCATCTCTAAGATCGTTTTCAATGCAGTAGTGACGAAGATGTCATCATCCACTAATAATAAATTCATGGAAAAACTCCTTTCTGATCAACAATTCCGTATTTAATTACGATTTCCCGCGCGCAGCTGCCTCTTTCGGAACCGTGATATAGATCCGGAACCCCTGTTTTTGACTGATCTGCAGGTTGCCGTTCAATGTACGGACGCGGCTTTGCATATTAGAAAGACCGATTCCGGCAGAGCCAATCTCGCCGGTATTTGTTCCGTTATCTTCGATAACAAACTGATAAAACCCGGGATGTTCCACGGCGGTAATAGAGGCGTGGTCACCATTGCTGTGCCGGGAGATATTTACCAGGGCTTCTTTGGCGATAGAGATAAAGCTGTATTTGACTTCCCTGGGTAGTTCCGGGGACATATCATAAGTTAAAGTGACCGGGCAGAATGTAAAATCCCGCACCAAAGACTGCAGGGAATCCTGCAGATTAACGGAGCTGTCATGGAGATCGTGGACACTTTGGCGGATGCTGTTCATGGCGTCGCTTAACGTACCGCCAAGCTGCCGGAGCGGCTCTTGGAGGGCTTCTGTCTGGTTCACCGCTTTTAAGGCGCCAACCATCAGAATGGATCGGGTCAGCATATGTCCCACATTGTCGTGGATCTCTCTGGCGATGCGGTTTCTCTCCCGCAGCGTAGCAGTGTAAATTTCGGTGTCCTGCTTTTCCAGAAGAGACTGATTTTTTTCCTCCAACAGCAGCTGGATCTCTGTGCCGTCATCCCTGATCTGGCGGTATTTTTGCCTGAGTCGTTCACAGGTATCTGTCCGACGGCGCAGCAGCAGGGCAGTGATAATACCCAGCAAAAGAAAGAAAAACACGTTCTGTCCCCAAAAGGAAAGGGTAAGTCCCAGGGCAGCGAAAAGAAGGGAAGAGAGTGACAGGATACATGGTCTTCGATTCACAGTAAAAAATTTCCGCTGAGAGTGGACCTTCAAAGGAGACCATGACAGCGGTATATCATAGCAGACCAACGGCAAAAAGAAGCAAAACTGCGGAAACAGAAAAGTCAAACACGAATAGACCAGGGGGAGCAGACGGGCAAGAAAGCGCCATCCCCGGTTTGTATCCATCAGGGCATAGCAAAAGCCGCTGAGGGTGACAGCGGTAAAAAACGCGATAATAAACAGAGAATCCAGATCCGCGTGCAGCAGACTCAGAAAGCTAAACAGCAGCAACAGACATCGGTCCGTAATATAATTCATGATGGTTCGCTACCTCCTGATATGGAATAAGTATAACGGAAGATGAACCCAATTTCAATGACTTTGCGAAAAGGTGACATTTGTCATATGAAAACAGGTACATCTGACACTTACCCAAAGAAGGTGAGATTTTTGGGCTTCTGGGGCCCAATGGCTCCGGCAAGACCACCGCCATCAACTGCCTGCTGGCCCTCTTAAAATACAACAAGGGAACAATTACTTTGTTCGGTCAGGAGATGCGCCCGGACAGCTACGAGCTGAAACGGCAGATCGGAGTCGTTCCCCAGAATGTGGCGGTATTCGATCAGATGACGGTATACGAAAATATTGATTATTTCTGCGGTCTCTATATCAAAGACAGAGCCCGGCGAAAAGAGCTGACAGAGGAGGCCATCCGCTTTACAGGGCTGGAGGATTACAGAAAAATGATGCCCAGGAAACTTTCCGGCGGATTGCTCCGAAGACTGAATATTGCCTGTGGGATTGCCCACAAGCCAAAACTGATCATTATGGATGAGCCCACAGTGGCGGTAGATCCCCAGAGCAGAAACCGCATTCTGGAGGGGATCCTGGAACTGAACCGACAGGGTTCCACCATTATATATACTTCACACTACATGGAAGAGGTGGAACTGATCTGCAGCCGTATCGTGATCATGGATCACGGCCGCAGCATTGCCTCCGGTACAACGGAAGAACTGAAACGCATGATCCGAACGGGCGAGACCATCCGTATTGAAGGCATCACACTTACCGAAGAGCAGATGGCAGCGGTGAAGGAGCTTCCCAGCAGGAGGTGTCCTTCGGGAGAGTGTATTCCGAACTTCCTACACTGAACGACGTCTTCCTGGAGATCACGGGCAAGGAACTGAGAGATTAAAGGAGAGGATCAGATGGCACATTTATATAAATACAATTTGGTTTTATGTAACCTTCGGTACCAGTGCGATTGAAATGATGAAGAACATACCCGTGGCAGCAGTTGCCGGGGAGAATCAGAATTTTGAGACATTTCTGGAAGAGATGGATTCCCTGGAAGTACAGATTATGACCGACGAGGAAGCCAAGGCTGCACTGGAGAAGGGAGAGATCAAAGGCATTTTCTACTGTGACCAGGAACCGTCCCTGACCGTGGCGGGGACACAGATCGATGAGAGCATCCTGGAAGTGCTGCTAAAAGCCTACACCGAAAACCAGCAGATGATGATGGAGATTGGTGAAAGCAATCCCCTGGGACTGGTGGCTGCCATTCCGGCCATGAATGACTACCGGGATATGGTAATTCATACCAGCGTCGGCGGCAATGAAGTGAAGGATTCCCTTACCTATTTCTTTGCCCTCATCGCCATGGCCTGCATGTTTGGATCCCTTTCCGGCCAGCTTGCG
>CACYXH010000117.1 GCA_902778245.1 uncultured Lachnospiraceae bacterium
GCGAATTATTGTACAAATTGTCATATTATTTTTTGTGCACTGTGCAATATATCCCTCAGAATCAAAAAAACGCCTGCTTTTGCAGACGTTTCTCACAAAATTTTTATTTGAAATCCTTTTCCTGTAAAATAATGCAATTGTTTTCATCGTAGCGCTTTTTGCCTGCGCTCAATCTGCGGAAAAACTTGTTCGACTTCGCAATGGCACGGTTCACCAGTTCTATCACATTGGTGATAGAAACAGCATCTCCCTGGGCTGACACTTTACCAATTCGGTCATACAGTGCTCTTGATGCAGATTCGCTAAGCACATAGTCCATATCTGCCGCATAAATCTGGCCAAACCCTACCAGCTCATCTATGGTAAATACCGGTATATAGATCTGAGAGGTAAACTTCATGGTAAATCTCGGGTGACGCATCAGAAGATCATGAATATACTTCTGTTCATCCTCCAGGATAATGATCAGACCGTCCGTGCGGAACTCCATCGCCGTAGTCAGCTGGTCCACTACCGCGTCTTCCAGGTCACCTGCTTCCTCTATGATCAACGTGCCTCCTGCAATCTTCGCAATAGTGGCCGCGACGTCCTTGCGGTTAAAATCTGCCGCGTAGATCTTCGCCATTTTCACGAACTGGCTGCCTCTATCCTGAGCGATCGCTTTGGCAATACCCGTGGCAATTGTAGTCTTTCCGCATCCGTGTGCTCCGAAGATCAAAATGTTTCCGGTTCTGGAAGTGCGGTCTTCCCCTTTCTGTCCAGCCTGGAGGATTGCGGAAGCAATCTGCTCCTCCATGTTCTGGATACCCACAAATCCCGCAAACATTCCTCTTTGATAATCTTTGATGCGCAGGCGGGGGCTGTATGTTTCCTGCTCTGCTGCTTCCGGCTGCTCCGCTTCTGCTTCTGGGGCCTCCGGCTGTGGAACCTCCTGTTCTTCAGCTTCCGGCTTGAATGCCTCTTGTTCCGCACCTGTTCCTTCCGTTTCCGGCTGTTCCTCTTCCGATTGTAAATTTTCCAGATCAAGAGAAGCGATCTCGCTATTCGAATTCACCGGTTCCATATTTCTGGATGCTTTTATTTGCGCAAGCTCATCCCACGAAATCCGCCTGGTCTTAGCTGTGGCAATATCCACATCTTCCTGCTCTTTGGCAATGGGTGTTTCATCGGCAGCTATTTCAACATCGGCAGATGCTGCCTCTTCGTCCTGTGCCTTAGGCGGCTGCACTCCCAAATTCATAGCCGCTTCTTCCACTGCGGAGATCACGCCTGTTGCCTGTGTCTTTCCCTGGCTCATACGGGCAGCTGCCTCTCGTATCTGATTTCCTTTTTCTCCCATGGAAAGAAGAATGTCATCAATGGAAAGTTTCCCGGCCTCCCCCAACGGTTCCTGTTTGGGAATTTCCACCTTCGGAGGTCTTTGAAGCCATATCCCCTGATCCCCTGACTGCTGTGGATTAATTTGATCTTCCTTAGACTGCTCAATAACTGCGTCTGCTGCAAGTTCGTCCTCCTCCGGTTCTTCGCCGCGCCGTCCCACATTGGCCACGATCTCGCGCATGCTTTTCACCATCTCCGTCTGCAGATCCCGGGTATTATACTTATTCAGCTGCTCAACCGGCGCCTTAGCATCTTCTACAGGATCATCCAGCGGCATTTCCTCCTCTTCCGGCTGAGACTCTGTCACCTCTTCCATTTCCCCATTCTTTTCTCCTGAATTTATCCCCTCCGACAGACACTGGGCAATCTCTTTTTGTGCGTCAGCCATAATCTCTTCTGCCATGGTGTCTTCTTGCGTATCTACCATCTGTTTCTCCTGGCCCAGGACAGTCTCGTTATTTTCTTCTTCCTGTATATCAAAACGATGGTCATAAATTTCCTGCTGCTTGGGTGTCAGAGGAGCATATCTGCGTTTCAATTCCAACGCTTTCGTCACATATTTTCCGCTGTGGAACCAGAGTACCAGATCGTCACAGGTGGCCAGACATTCCTGGATCCTGTCTGCCTGCTGGTACAGCTTTGCCAGCTCATAGGCCCATTTCTCACTATATTCCTGATCCAGATACTCTTTCAGGATATCAATCTGCTCCTCCAAAGAGGAGCCTCTGCCCTTATAAATCTTATATTTCAGGATATATCTGCTGTTATCATGAGGTGCAGCCTGAACGTACTCTGAATAGTACTCAATCGCCTCGTCAAACTGTTTCAGATGAATCGTCACTTCCACCAACCGGTAGAGGATCGTTCTCCCCACCGGTGAACGGCGGTAAGCTCTCAGAAGCAGTGCTTTGCTATCCTCATAGCGGTTATCCGCTTCGTAAATCTCACTGACCATACAGAGCGTTCGGGCGTTTCGAACTCTCTTCCAGTCAACGGTATCAGCTGCCAGCGCCGCTTCGCTGTAATTATCCTGATTTGCGTACTTTTCTATCTCCTCTAATTTAAGATTATATTCGTTCTTATCCACCGTCATTTCCTCCAGATTCGCCACTACTTCTTTCAGTGTACCATACCTCTATTTCAAAGTCAAAAGTTACCCGCAAAAAAATCTTTGTTTTTCGGCATTTTTCACTGTTTTATCTACTTTTTCCAGGTATGCCGGGAGAGCAGGATCAGAACCGGAAACAATTCCAGCCGTCCGGCCAGCATATCAAAGGTTAGAATAATTTTGGAGAAATCGGAATAACATCCAAAATTTGACGCAGGCCCGACTCTGCCCAGACCCGGGCCAATGTTGTTTAACGTAGCTGCCACCGCTGTAAAATTCGTCGTCAGGTCAAAGTTGTCCAGAGAAATTAGCAGTACCGACACAGCAAAAATTAAAATATAGGCGATCATGAACACATTCACGGACCGAAGCACGGAATGTTCCAGTTGTTTTCCCTCCATTTTGATCTTTTTTACTCCGTTGGGATGGACGATATAATCCAATTCCTTCGTCACCGTTTTGCACAAAATCATAAGCCGTGAGACCTTTATCCCGCCTCCCGTGCTTCCCGCGCAGGCTCCGATGAACATCAGCATCACCAAAACCGTCTTGGAAAAAGCCGGCCACAAGTTAAAATCCACCGTGGAATATCCGGTGGTAGTAATGATGGATCCCACCTGAAATGCCGCATTCTTTATCGCTGATCCCACTCCCGGATAACGATCCCTGATGTTTACGCTGATCAATATCACCCCCACGGCAATGATACTCAGATAGGCAAACACCTCCGAGCAGGTTTTGATCTCCTTTAGTTTTCTGCGGTATATCAGATAATACACGTTAAAATTTACACCAAACAGAATCATAAATACAGTAATAACGATCTGTTGGTAAGCTGTATAGCTGGCAATACTGTCATTTCGAACACCAAATCCCCCGGTACCCGCTGTACCGAAAGACAGCGTCAGAGCGTCAAACAATGGCATGCGCCCTGCCAGAAGAAATATAATTTCTATCAATGTGATCATAAGATACATAACATACAGCGTAACGGCTGTCCGCTTTACTTTCGGTACCAGCTTTTTCACAGATGGCCCAGGGCTCTCCGCTTTCATCAGGTACATGTTGCTGCCGCCGGCCAGGGGGAGAACCGCGATCACAAAGACCAGCACACCCATACCGCCGATCCAGTGAGTAAAACTGCGCCAAAACAGCAGGCAGTGGGGAAGCGCTTCTACATTGGACAGAATACTGGCTCCGGTAGTAGTAAAACCGGAGGCTACCTCAAACACCGCATCCACCATAGAGGGGATCGTTCCTGAAATGCGGAAGGGAAGCGCCCCAAAAACACTTAAAATAATCCAGGAAAAGGCTACAATAACGAAGCCTTCCCTGGCATAGATCTGTGTTTTTTTCGGTTTTCTGCTAATAATAAGCAGCCCGATAGCAAGGCACAAAATGGCCGTGATTATGATAGAAAATCCGGCCTGTTCACGGTAGATCACCCCCACCACAGAGGAGGGAAGCAGGAACAGCGCCTGAAAATTCATGATCCACCCTAAAACATAAAGTATCATTCTGTAATTCATCGTTTTATCCTACTTTGCCATAAAAATATCGTTTATATCATTCAGGCCTTTGTTCACCGTAACTACAACAACCGAGTCTCCCTCCTGCATCACGTCCTTGCCCCTGGGAAGAATAATCTTTCCCCTGCGGTAAATACAAGCTACCAGAATGTCCGGTCGAATAGGAAGTTCTGCAAGCGGGATATCCTTGCCCCGGAAATTGCTGCGGATAATAAACTCCAGGGCTTCCACCTTGTTGTCTATGATCCGATGCAGCGTCTCCACGTTGCTGCCGATAGAATTTTTCATAGCCCGGACATATTGAAGAATGTACTCAGCGGTAATGTCTCTGGGATAGATGGTAGTATCCAGATCCAGGGTCTCAATGACCTCATCAAAAGCAATCCGATTAATCTTTGTAACAATCTTGCGAATTCCACGCTTGCGCGCATACAGAGAGAGAATAACATTTTCCTCGTCAAAGTCTGTAAGGGTCACAAATCCTTCTGTCTGGGCAATGCCCTCCTCATCCAGAAGCTGCTTGTTGGTTCCATCTCCGTGGAGAATGGTTGCCCTGGGGAGCAATTCGCTAAGCTCTTCGCAGCGCTCCCGCCGCTTCTCCAGCAATTTCACCTGAATGCCGGCAGAAGAAAGTATTTTGGCCAGATAGTAACCTATCTCGCCGCCTCCTACAATTAAAACGTTTTTTACCTGATTGGACAGAATCCCTATTTTGCGGAAGAAAACATTCTCCTCCTTTGCTGTGGACACAATGGAGATTACGTCCCCGGACCGGAAAATATAATCCCCCTTTGGTATTACGATCTGGCCATCCCGCTCCACCGTGCAAACCAGAACATTGCACTTCAACTTATTATGCATTTCATACAGTGACATATCATCCAGAGTAGAAAATGCCGGTATCTTAAACCGAAGCAATTCCACTCTGCCTTTGGCAAAAGTATCGATCTCAATGGCCGACGGGAATTTCAGCACCCTGGAAATCTCCATGGCTGCCGCGTATTCCTGATTAATCACCATAGCCAGCCCCAACTCTTCCTTGATAAAGCCCAGCTCATTGTTATACTCCGGATCCCGCACCCGGGCAATGGTGTGGCAGTTACCGGCTTTCTTGGCAATGAGGCAGCACAGCAGGTTCAGCTCATCCGATCCGGTAACAGCGATCATCAGATCCGCATGTTTGATATCCGCGTCTGTCTGAACCGTATAGCTGACGCCGTTGCCCACATACCCCATGATATCATATCGGTTGCAGAGATCATCTACGACCTCCTCCCGCTTGTCAATCACCGTTATATCGTTGCCTTCCTGGCTCAAGACCGCGGCCAGCGTCTCACCGACTTTTCCGCAGCCCACTATGATAATCTTCACTTTTTTCCTCCGTGTATACTACATGATAATAGATTTACTGGTACTATAACACCTTTGCAGGTAGATTTCCAGTGGTAATTGCA
>CACYXH010000118.1 GCA_902778245.1 uncultured Lachnospiraceae bacterium
AAAATGAGAACGGAAGATGTGATAAGAACGTTTTTACCGGCGACCGGACACGAGTATATGACGGTCCGCCTGACAGGGGAAGTGTGATGAATATAGGCAGCCCGCATGAATAGTGTAATTCAGAGAAAACCGTTGAAGAACGTCAGCACTTAGCGAATTCGAGCGAAAGCGAAGAATGAGTTTAGTGCTGTTACGTTCTGAACGAGCGAGAGCGTGTTTTCGCGAATTATTCTATCCATGTGGGCGTCTGTTAATAAAATGGAGGAAACCACCATGATTCATTTTGTGGGAGCCGGCTGCGGGGCTCCTGATCTGATTACGGTCCGCGGCATGAATTTGCTTAAGGAGGCAGATGTGATCATCTATGCCGGTTCGCTGGTCAATCCCCAGCTGCTGGACTATAAAAAGGCTTCCTGTGAGGTCTGCAACAGCGCAGTGATGACGCTGGAGGAGGTTTTAGAAGTCATGCTGCGCGCGGAGGCGGAGGGGAAGACAACCGTGCGGCTCCACACCGGAGATCCCTGCCTCTACGGAGCTATCCGGGAGCAGATGGATGTGCTGGAGGAAAAGAAAATCGCATACGATTATTGCCCGGGAGTCAGTTCCTTTTGCGGAGCAGCTTCCGCGTTAAATCTGGAGTATACGCTGCCGGATGTGTCTCAGAGCGTGGTGATCACCAGAATGGCAGGACGCACGCCGGTGCCGGAAAAAGAGGAAATATCCACCTTCGCGGCGCACCATGCCACGATGGTGATCTTCCTGAGCACCGGGATGCTGGATCAATTGTCAGAGCGCTTGATGGCCGGCGGGTACGAGGCGGATACGCCTGCGGCCATTGTCTACAAAGCTACCTGGGAGGATGAGGCGGCCTTTGTCTGCACCGTGTCTACTCTGGCGGAAACTGCCGGAAGGAACCAGATTACAAAGACTGCGCTGATCATCGTTGGGGATGTGGTGGAACACAGCCGTTATCAGCGCTCGGAACTTTACAACCCGGCATTTACTACCAAATTTCGTAAGGCTAAGATATGAGAGCGGCAATTATCTGTTTTACTCATACAGGGGCTAAAACGGCTCAGAAGATAAAGAATGTTTTGGAATGTGATGGAGCACGGGTTACCGCCCGGTGTAAAAAGAGAGACTTTTCGGCAATGGAAGGGATAGAGCCGCTGCACAGCTTTCTGCACCAGTGGACCAAGGAGGAATTTGCCCGGAACGACGCTCTTATTTTTGTCGGGGCTGCTGGAATCGCCGTGCGCAGCATTGCCCCCCTTTTGCGCAGCAAAGTGACGGACCCCGCTGTGGTCGTGGTGGATGAGAAGGGAACATTTGTGATTTCCCTGGTCTCCGGGCATATTGGCGGCGCCAATGAGTTATGTGAACACCTGGCCGCGAAACTGGGAGCCATGCCGGTGATCACCACGGCTACGGACCGGAATGAGAAATTTGCGGTGGACGTGTTTGCCAGAAAAAATCATCTCCGGATTTCGGATATGAAGCTGGCAAAGTTTATCTCAGCAGCGCTGCTGGATGGAGAACAGATTGGTTTCTATAGCGATTTCTCTGTGGCAGGGGAACCGCCGAAAGAATTGACGCCGTATGAAACGGCACAGAAGGATCTTAAGGTTGAATATGGGATATCTATAACCGTGAATACGGATAAGCGTCCTTATCCGCAGACACTGCGTCTGGTTCCGCCGATTGTGGTGCTTGGGATCGGATGTCGGAGGGGAAAAAAACCAGAAGAGCTGGAACGTTTCGTGACAGAAATTTTAAGGCAGGAGAAGATTTCCCTGCATGCAATAGAGAAGATCTGCAGTATCGACGTGAAAGCCCATGAGGAGGGCATTCTGCAGCTTTGTGAAAAATATCATCTGCCCTTTGAAACTTACACAGCGGACCAGTTAAAATCGACAAAAGGCGATTTTACGGTTTCGGCCTTTGTCTCTGAACAGGTAGGGGTGGATAATGTGTGTGAGAGGAGCGCGGTACTGGGAAGCGAAGGAGGCTCTCTTCTGGTAAAGAAAACTGCCCGGGACGGGATGACAGCGGCATTGGCGCTCAGAGAATGGAGGGTTTGTTTTGAATAAGATTTTAGTGGTTGGGATTGGCCCGGGGGAATACGAGCAGATGACGATCCGTGCCGCAAAAGCCCTGAAAGATTGTGATGTGATCGTAGGGTATACGGTATATGTAGATCTTGTGAGAGAACATTTTGCGGACAAAGAATTCCTTACTACCCCTATGCGAAAAGAGGCAGAGCGCTGCGTTCTGGCATTTCAGGAGGCCGCGAAAGGAAAGACAGTGGCTATGATCTGCAGCGGAGATGCGGGAGTGTACGGAATGTCAGGGTTGATGTTGGAAATTGGACGGGAATATCCGGAAACGAAAGTAGAAGTGATCCCCGGCGTGACGGCCGCTCTGAGCGGGGCAGCGGTTCTGGGAGCGCCTCTGATCCATGATTTCTGTCTGATCAGCCTGAGTGATCTGCTTACGCCGTGGGAAAAAATCGAGAAAAGGCTGCTTCTGGCGTCGGAGGCGGATTTTGTTATCTGCCTGTATAATCCGTCCAGTAAAAAGCGCCGCGATTATCTGCAGAAAGCATGCGATCTGATGCTGCGGTACAAATCACCGGAGACCGTCTGCGGGATGGTGATGAACATTGGCCGGGAGGGGGAACAGATGCAGCTGATGACGCTCAGGGAGCTGAGAGAGACGGCTGTGGATATGTTCACCACGGTGTTTGTGGGAAATTGCCAGACGATGGAAATAGAAGGAAGAATGGTAACGCCCAGAGGATATCGATATGAGTAGAGTATTGTTGTTTGCAGGAACCACGGAGGGCCGGGAACTGGCTGAATTTCTGGAGCGCCAGGGGGTGGTCTGCGATGTGTGTGTTGCGACGGAGTATGGGCAGCAGCTTCTGGATGAGAAGATGACGGGTCATCGGATACACACCGGACGATTGACCAGGGGAGATATGAGCGGCTTGATAAGATCGACGGGGGCAGATCTGACGGTGGACGCCACGCATCCTTACGCCACAGTGGTTTCAGATAATATTCGGGGAGCCTGCCGGGATACAGGATGCACCTATCTGAGACTGCTGCGGGATGTGCAGGAAACGGAGGGTCAGTGCGTCTTTGTGGAAACGGTGGAAGAGGCTGTGAACTATCTGGCCGGAACGACAGGCAATATTCTGGCAGCTACCGGCAGTAAGGAATTGGAAAAATATACGGCATTGCCGGATTACAAGGAGCGGGTGTTTGCCCGGATCCTTTCTACCAGAGAATCTGTGGAAGCCAGTGTGAGTCTTGGATTTCAGGGGAAGAACCTGATCTGTATGCAGGGACCTTTCGGGGAAGAACTGAACTATGCCATGCTAAAACAGGTAAACGCCCGGTTTCTCGTGACAAAAGAATCGGGAAAGACTGGTGGATTTCCTGAGAAGATGCGGGCAGCGGCCAGAGCCGGAGCCAGGCTGGTCGTGGTGGGAAGGCCCGCGGAGGCTGCAGGGTACTCTGCTCTGGTGATACGAAGGATCCTGTGCCGTGAACTAAGCATTGCGTGCAAACGGGAGGTTTCCCTGGTGGGCATAGGTATGGGCAATCCCGAAAATATGACGATAGAAGCCCAAATGGCCTGCCAGAGGGCAGATATCCTGATCGGGGCCGGGAGAATGCTGGAATGTGTGTCCTGCTTCTCAAAGCCAGTCTATCAGGCGTATCAGCCGGAAGAGATCAGAAGCTATCTGGAGGATCATCCGGAGTATGAGAGGGCGGCAATCCTGCTGTCCGGTGATGTGGGCTTCTACAGCGGCGCGAAAAAGCTGCTGGGGTGCTTCCCGCAGGAGCAGGTAACATTATACAGCGGAATATCTTCAGTGGTGTATCTTTGCGCAAAACTGCGTACTTCCTGGGAGGATGTGAAACTGGTGAGCATCCACGGGAGAGCGCAGAACCTGACGGGAGCGGTACGGACTCACAAAAAAGTATTTGCTCTGGTAGGAAAGCAGGACAGTTTCAGGCAGATGTGCCTGGAACTTATGGATTATGGATATGAAGATGTGACCATATCGGTGGGATGCGATCTGTCCTACCCTGAGGAGAAGATACTGACCGGAACGCCTGAGGCGCTGCTGGAAGAAGAAGTGGGAGATCTGACGGCAGTTCTGATCGAGAATAGCCGGGCCTGTGCAGTGGTTACCCACGGGGTAGAGGATGAATGCTTTCTGAGAGATCAGGTACCCATGACAAAGAGTGAGATCAGAAGCATCTCTTTGTCAAAACTTGGTCTGGAGCGCGGCAGCTGCATCTATGATGTGGGAGCCGGAACCGGCTCTGTGGCGGTGGAGATGGCGCTTCAGGCGGTAGATGGCCAGGTGTACGCGATAGAAAAGAAGCCGGAGGCCGTGGAGCTGATCCGGCGAAACAGAAAAAAATTCGGCGTTTCCAATTTGAAGATCGTCGAAGGATCCGCCCCGGAGGCTATGGAGGATCTGCCCATGCCTACCCATGTTTTTATCGGAGGATCTTCCGGGAATCTGATGGCGATCATGGAGCTTGTGCTGAAAAAGAATCAGGAAGCGCGGATCGTTATCAACGCCATTGCCCTGGAGACAGTGGCGGAGGCGCTAAGATGTGTGAAAACGCTGCCGGTGGAAGCGGTGGACATTGTGGCTGTGAGTGTCGGAAAAGCCAGAGAAGTGGGAGCTTACCATATGATGATGGGGCGAAATCCGGTCTATATTATTTCCTGCACAGGAACACGGAGGTAAGAGCATGGGTTATCCAAGATTTCTGCTGGCAGCGCCCGCCAGCGGAAGCGGCAAGACATTGATCACCTGCGGAATTTTGCAGGCGTTTTGTGACCGGGGACTGCGCACGGTTTCTTTTAAGTGTGGGCCGGACTATATTGATCCCATGTTTCATTCCAGAGTGATCGGAACGAAATCGAGAAATTTAGATACGTTTTTTACGGATGAAAGAACTACCCGGTATCTGCTGGCAAAAAACGCGGCCGAAGCGGATATTTCAGTGATCGAAGGGGTGATGGGCTACTATGACGGTCTGGGCGGAGTTTCCGCCAAGGCAAGCGCGTATGACCTGGCAAGGGTTACGGAAACTCCCGTGGTCCTGATCGTGAACTGCAAGGGGATGAGCCTGTCTGTAGCGGCGCTGCTGAAAGGCTATCTGGAATATCGGCAAGACAGCCGGATCCGCGGCGTGATCTTAAATCAGATGCCGGAGATGCTTTATCCGCAGATGCGCCTGTTGATAGAAGAAGAACTTCAC
>CACYXH010000119.1 GCA_902778245.1 uncultured Lachnospiraceae bacterium
TTCGTATGAATCATGCGATAGCGGATGGGTATCTGATTGCGAATGTATTCCGCCTGCTTGAAAAAGAGATGGCTGCGTTTTGCAATGGTAAAGTGAAGGGTGAGCAGGCATGAGTAAGTATGAACCTCTTTGGATATGGATCAGGGATAATGGAACGGACGGCCTCAAGCTGACGTATGCGGAAATTGAAGGGATTGCAGGGGTACCGACCGACCATTCTTTTCTCAAATACAAGAAGGAATTGTTGGAATATGGCTTCTGCGTCGGAAAGATTTCCATGAAGGAAGAGACGGTCATGTTCCAAAGAGTTGAGTGATGGCAAATATAATAACAGGTTTCAGGGGGCTGATCAGTATTGCGCTGCTATTTTGTCCGGTGTTTTCGCCTGTATTCTATATGCTTTATCTGAACGCAGGCGTATCTGATATGATAGACGGAACCATTGCACGAAGAACGAATACGGTCAGCGAGTTTGGAGCGGGATTTGATACTGCAGCAGATTCTGTATTTGTAGTGGTTTGTCTGATAAAGCTGCTCCCGGTGATAAGCATACCAGCGTGGCTGTATGTATGGATCGTATTGATTGCGCTGATAAAGATAATTAACATCATTTCGGGATACGTAGTACAAAAGAAGCTTATGGCGGTTCATTCGGTGATGAATAAAGTCACAGGGGTATCGCTTTTTATACTGCCTTTGACATTTCCCATAGTCCCGCTAAAGTATTCGGCGATTCCGATATGCGCGGTTGCGACTTTTGCGGCAGTTCAGGAAGGACACTTTATCAGGACTGGAAGGGACGAATGATTGTTATCTGGACAAATAAAGACAAGAAAAGTCGGGAAGGCAAGTAATCTATGAGATAAGATAGCCACATAGCAAGTGAAGGGAGGCAGGTTGTCGTGGAGTGGATGGCGATAATTGGTGATTCGATTCAGTATATTGAAGAGCATATCACAGAGGATGTGACAGCTGATGAAGTGGCAAAGGCTGTAGGCGTATCACCATTTTATTTTCAGAAGGGATTTGCCATGCTCTGTGGATTCAGCTTGGCTGAATATATCCGCAACAGAAGGCTGGCTCTGGCCGGAAACGACCTTCTGATAACAGATGATAAAATCATCGATATTGCCATGAAGTACGGGTATGACTCTCCGGATAGTTTTACCAAAGCTTTTACAAGATTTCATGGCGTGTCGCCTTCATCCGTGCGCAAGGATGAGGTGATGCTGAAAACCTTCGCTCCGCTGAAACTGAAGATATCATTAGAAGGAGGCTATCTCATGGATTACAAGATCATTAAAAAGGATGCTTTTACGGTTGTTGCAAATGCAAAGATGTTTTCATATGAAGGGGCAAAGGAGGCTGTCCCGCAGTTCTGGCAGGAACATTACAAAGCCGGAAAGGGAAAGCATGTTATGGGAGTTTATGGGATTAATATAGATACCACTATGGGGCAGGAAGAGTTTGAATACCTGATCGCGGATCCGTATAATCCGAAGAACGATGTACCAGAAGGGTTTTTTACCAGAACAATACCGGCGTTTGACTGGGCGGTGTTCCCCTGCAAGGGAGCGATGCCGAATGCGCTTCAGGATGTGAATACCAAAATCTTCACAGAGTGGCTGCCGGCACTTAAAGAATATGAGTTTGCTGCCGGTTATTGTGTGGAATTTTACGATGATCCTACAAAGTATAAGAAAGGGACTCAGGATGAGAATTATTATTGTGAGATCTGGATCCCTGTAAAGAAGAAGGCGTAAGCGAGAGTAGTATCGAAAGATAAAACCTGTACCCTGGGAAACCGGGGTACAGGAAAAATTTTATCAGGAACATGACATACAGTTGTCATGTTTGGCTTGGTAAGATATGCGAAAAGGGTGATCAAATGAAGATAGACAGGCTGATCGGAATATTATCTATACTTCTGCAGAAAGAGGTAACAACGGCTCCGGAGCTGGCTGATTATTTCGAAGTATCCAGAAGGACGATAAACAGGGATATCGAAGCTCTTTGTAAAGCGGGTATACCGATCCAGACTTCTCAGGGAGCCGGAGGCGGCATCAGCATTATGAACGGATACCGGATGGACAGGACGTTGCTGACATCACGGGATTTGCAAATGATCCTTGCGGGACTGCGAAGTTTGGACAGTGTAAGCGGGAGCAGATACTACAGACAGCTGATGGATAAGATACAGGCAGGTTCTTCTGAATTTGTAAACGACAGGGATTCTATCCTGATCGATCTGTCGTCATGGTATAGGGATACGCTACCCCCGAAGATTGGACTCATCCAGGATGCTATTGAACTGCGCAGGAGGATTCGATTCGATTACTATTCGCCGGGAGGCGATACGAAAAGGGAGATCGAGCCTTATTATCTGATCTTCAAATGGTCCAGCTGGTATGTATATGGGTTCTGTCTGCTACGGAAAGATTTTCGGTTGTTCAAGCTGAACCGGATGGACAGTATCGTACATGGAGAGGTATTTGACAGAAGATCCGAGATCCCTTTGCCGGAGCTGTCAAATGAAAAGGTCTTTCCTGCAAGAGGAAGAGTTAAGGCGGTTTTTGATCCATCCATGAAGTGGCAGCTCGTTGAAGAATACGGGGTGGGTTCATTTGAAGAGCAGCCGGATGGAACGCTTCTCTTTGAACATGAATATTCGGATGATGAAGGCCTGATATCATGGATGCTTTCCTGCAGGGATAAAGTGACTGTGATCGAGCCGGAGTCTGTCAGGGATAAGTTGTATCAGATCGCCTGTGATATGGCGGAAAAATATGCAACAGCAGTGAGCGAAGCGGAGCCCTGCGGAGCTTTTGAAAGGAGGGAAAAGAACCATGGGAAACAAAGCGCTGATGATAATTGACATTCAAAATGACATTACTAAGAACTACAAAAAGATCATTGATCGTATCAATCAGGCTATCGACTGGGCTGTGACAGAGAATATGCAGATCATCTATATCAAGCATAATAATCTGTCGCTGGGAACCAGAACCTTTAAGCCGAACACAAAAGGGGCTGAGCTGGTTCCTGAAATGAAGGTGGTATCCGATAATATCTTTGTGAAGACGAAGGCAAATGCGCTTACGAGCGAGGAATTTTCAGAGTTCATTGAAAAGAATGGAATTAACGAGTTCTTTATTGCCGGTGCGGATGCCACAGGCTGCGTAAAGTCCACATGCTTCAATATGACAAAGGCAGGATATAGCGTTCGCGTGATATCCGATTGTGTTACAAGCTATGATCTGAAAAAGATGGATGAAATGTACGCATACTATGCGAAAAAGGGCTGTGAGGTCAAAGAACTTAAGGATTATATGGAGGAAAGAGCATGAGATTAGATGGTTTTGGGTTACTTGTAGAAGACATGGGGAAGATGATTCGCTTTTACAGGGATGTTCTCGGATTTGAGATCAAGGAAGAAGAGAATACTTCTAATGTTTATCTTGTAAAGGATGGAACACTTTTTCTGCTTTACGGCAGGAAGGATTTTGAGAAGATGACAAGCCGGCGGTATGAGTATATAAAAGGGCTGAACGGTCATTTTGAAATAGCGCTGTATGTCGATACTTTTGAAGAGGTGGATGAAGCATATAAGAAGGCCGTGGAAAATGGAGCGACATCCGTGCTGGAACCAGAACTTGAACCTTGGGGACAGAGAACCTGCTATATCGCTGATCCGGAAGGCAACTTGATAGAGATCGGTTCCTGGAATAAGTCTTATGAAACAAAAGACTTGACGGAGGGATAAAGGGTATGGCGTTTGATTACAAGAAGGAATACAAAGAATTCTATATGCCGAAGGACACACCATCTATCGTTACTGTTCCAAAAATGAATTATATCGCGGTTAGGGGCAGTGGGAATCCAAATGATGAAGATGGCGAATATAAACAGACTATAGGTCTTTTGTATGGGATTGCATTTACGATCAAGATGAGTAAAAAAGGTGCTCATCAGATTAACGGATATTTTGATTATGTAGTTCCGCCATTGGAAGGTTTTTGGTGGCAGAATGGAGTAATCGGTGTCGACTATGCTCATAAAGAAGACTTCCAGTGGATCTCTGTTATACGTCTGCCGGACTTTGTAACGAAAGAGGATTTCGACTGGGCTGTCAGGGAAGCTACGGCAAAGAAGAAACAGGATTTCTCAAAGGTGGAGTTCTTTACTTATGATGAAGGGTTGTGTGTGCAGTGCATGCATATCGGATCGTATGATGATGAACCTGCTACAGTAGATGCAATGCACAGATTTATAGAAGAACAGGGTTATGTTCTGGATATCACTGACAAGAGACTGCACCATGAGATTTATCTATCTGATGCAAGAAAAGTCCAGCCGGAGAAACTGAAGACAGTGATCCGGCATCCGATCAGGGCGCTGGATGTCCGGGGGACATCCGCTTAGCGCGGACCGGAACGGAGTGTAGACAGGAGGGCTGACGATGAAGAAGTGGTTTGATGAAGAGTATGAGTTTACGGTTGAAGTGACAGGCTTTCTCAAGGGAGATCACACAGAGCGGTACTGCCGTAACGGAGAAGAAATAGGCGATACATACACCTGTACATACGGATGCCCGGTAAACAAAGATGGATACGGAATCTGTTCCAGAACCATGATGATGCTTTATCCGTTGATGGAGGCTGTTCGAAGCGGCGGAGATCTTGAAAACCTTGGTGGAGACAGCAAGTACACGAAAACTGTTGTTTGCCCAGATGGCTGCGTTATGTTCCGGTTGACAGCAAAACCTCTAGGGAATGAGAACTTCCATAAGGGTGGATATTGGAAAGATCCGGAGGGCGCAAATCGTCCGGGAGACGATTGCTCTGCGCCGACCGAAGTGGAACGGAGAGAGTAGGAGGAGAGGGTTATGGAGTATATCAGGGTTACAAAAGAGAATCTGGAAGAGGAGCATATCTGCTGTGCCATATCCAACAATAAAGATGTACAGGTATCTTCAAAGAAGGCGTGGCTTGCGGACAGATTTGATGAGGGGCTTGTATTCTTAAAAAGTGTGGAGCGCGGGAAATGCTTCATAGAATATATTCCGGCAGAGCATGCATGGAATCCAATCGAAGCACCTGGGTATATGTATATAGACTGCCTATGGGTTTCCGGTTCTTTCAAAGGTCATGGATATTCAAGCAACCTGCTTTCCGAATGCATCAAAGACAGCAAGGAGAAGGGAAAGAAAGGACTTTGCATTCTTGCTGCAGCAAAGAAAAAGCCGTTTCTGGCTGATCCGAAATTCCTGAAATATAAAGGCTTTGAAGTAAGCCGATGTTCAAAGAGTGTGCTAAGCATCCGCATATAGATGAGGAAGGATATGTTCTTTACTACACGAACCAGTGTCCCTTCAATGCAAAGTATGTACCTGTGCTGGAAGAGACAGCCAAGAACAATGGCATTCCATTCAGAGCTATGAAGATCGAGAGTAGGAATGATGCTCAGAATGCACCGACGCCGATCACAACTTATTCGCTATTCTGTGATGGGGAGTATATCACGAATGAACAGATGAATGACAAGAAGTTTTTGAAGCTTGTGAATGGATAACTCTACTTTCCGTAGGTTGTTATGAGGCTTCCGGTGCAATATCATTTGTTTATGAACATGATATTGAAGGAGGATTTGAGATGAATCAATATATTACGGGCACGGCTATCAAGGAACTGCGGGAACAGAGCAAAATGACACAGCTTCAGTTGGCAGAGATTTTGGGAGTGAGTGAAAAGACCGTCTCGAAATGGGAGACTATGAGAGGTCTCCCGGATATCACGCTTTTGGAGCCGATATCGGACGCATTTGGAATATCGGTGCCGGAGCTGATTTCCGGGTACCAGATCAAAAATGCCAATGTGTCGGCGAATATGATGCGGTCAAAGTTGTTGTGGTAAACTATAGTTGTAACAGGAGTGGCTCATAAAATATAATACATTTAAAGGAGAATTAAAATTATGCCACAAATGTACGATGAAACT
>CACYXH010000120.1 GCA_902778245.1 uncultured Lachnospiraceae bacterium
CTGTTCTTCTACAAATTCCACATACTTCCGGCAATTCTCCGGCAGATCCTCGAATTTTCTGATACCCCTGATATCACATTTCCAACCGGGCAATTTTTTGATTACCGGTTTCGCCTTTTCCAGTTTTGCTGTGGTTGGGAAGTCTGTGGTGACCTCTCCGTCTATCTCATAGCCCACACATACCGGAATCTCATCCAGATATCCCAATACATCCAGAACCGTAAACGCTACATCAGTGGCTCCCTGCAGTCTGCATCCGTATTTAGACGCAACACAATCGAACCAGCCCATCCGTCTCGGACGTCCCGTAGTAGCTCCAAACTCGCCGCCATCGCCGCCGCGTTTTCTCAGTTCATCCGCCTCATCACCGAAAATCTCGCTGACAAACGCGCCTGCGCCCACTGCACTGGAGTACGCTTTGCATACTGTCACGATCTTCTTGATCTCATAAGGCGGAATGCCTGCGCCAATGGCTCCGTAAGCAGCCAGTGTGGATGAGGAAGTTACCATCGGGTAAATTCCATGATCGGGGTCCTTTAAGGTACCCAGCTGCCCTTCCAGCAAGATGGTCTTATTTTCTTTGATCGCCTGAGCCAGATAGGAAGACACATCGCAGACATACGGCGCGATCATTTCTCTATAAGAATGAAGTTCTTCCAACAGCTCCTCCGGCTTGATCGGCGGTTTATGATACAGGTGTTCCAGTGTAACATTCTTCACCTCAGCAATGCGTACTACTTTTTCCTTCAGGAGTTCTTCATCAAACAGTTCGCTTACCTGGAACCCGATCTTGGCATACTTGTCCGAATAGAACGGCGCGATACCAGACTTGGTGGAACCGAAAGATTTTCCTCCCAGACGCTCCTCCTCGTACTGATCAAACAGAATGTGATAGGACATCACCATCTGTGCACGGTCAGACACCAGGATCTTGGGCGTGGGAACGCCGCGATCTACAATGCTTTTAATCTCATTGATCAAAATCGGGATATTCAGCGCCACGCCATTTCCGATAATGCTGGTGGTATGCTGATAGAAGATACCGGATGGCAGGGTGTGCAGCGCAAATTTTCCATAATCATTTACAATGGTATGTCCCGCGTTGGCACCGCCCTGGAAACGCACGATTATATCGGCCTGTTCCGCCATCATATCGGTAATTTTCCCTTTTCCCTCGTCTCCCCAGTTTGCTCCTACAACTGCTTCTACCATATTAAATCCTCCTCGTTTGAAACGCTTGATACGTTTCAATTTCTACACGTTAATTTCTGCTTTTACGCCGAGTTCCTCTTTGTTCGCATCCAGTACCGGCTGTACCACCGTTTTCAGGAACTTGTCTACCTGAAGAGCGGAGCGCCCTGTATATCTGGCCGGATCCATGGTCTGCTGCAATTCCTCCAGTGTCAGGTTAAAGGACGGATCTGCCGCGATCAATTCCAGCAGATTGTTGTCCTTTCCTTCCTCCTTCACATTGCGGCCCGCTTCCATAGACAGGGTGCGGATCTTCTCATGCAATTCCTGACGGTCTCCTCCAGCCTTTACTGCATCCATCATAATATTTTCGGTAGCCATAAAGGGCAATTCCGATCTTAACCGTTTTTCAATTACCTTCGGATATACCTTCAATCCATCGGTAACATTAAGGCACAGATCCAAAATACCGTCCGTTGCCAGAAATCCTTCCGCAATAGAAAGACGCTTATTGGCAGAGTCATCCAACGTGCGCTCAAACCACTGCACCGCCGAAGTGATGGCCGGGTTTAAAGCGTCGATCATCACATATCTGGAAAGAGAAGCAATACGCTCACTGCGCATGGGGTTTCTCTTGTAAGCCATAGCGGAGGAACCGATCTGGGTCTTCTCAAAGGGTTCTTCCACCTCTTTCAGATGCTGCAGCAATCGGATATCGTTAGACATTTTATGAGCGCTGGCTGCTATACCTGCCAGCACATTGCAGACTCTGGTATCCACCTTTCTGGAGTAGGTCTGTCCGGATACCGGATAACATTCCTTAAATCCCATCTTTTCTGCGATCATGGGATCTATGCGGTCTATTTTTTCCTGATCCCCGTCAAACAGTTCCAGAAAACTGGCCTGTGTGCCGGTGGTTCCTTTGGAACCCAGCAGTTTCATGGTAGACAGCACATGATCCAGGTCCTCCAGATCCAGCATAAACTCCTGCATCCAGAGCGTTGCGCGCTTTCCCACCGTGGTAGGCTGCGCCGGCTGGAAGTGCGTAAATGCCAGAGTGGGCAGATCTTTATATTTGTCCGCAAACACTGCCAACTGCGCGATTACATTGATAAGTTTTCTGCGCACCAGCTTGAGGCCCTCCGTCATCACGATGATGTCGGTATTATCTCCCACATAGCAGGAGGTTGCCCCAAGATGAATAATGGGTTTCGCCTTCGGACACTGCACACCGTAAGCATACACATGGGACATAACATCGTGACGTACGATCTTCTCCCGCTCTCTCGCCACCTCATAATTAATATCATCCTTATGGGCTTTCAGTTCCTCAATCTGTTCATCGGTAATATCCAGCCCCAATTCTTTCTCTGTCTCTGCCAGCGCGATCCACAGACGCCGCCAAGTGCGGAATTTCATATCAGGAGAGAAAATGTATTGCATCTCCTTGCTGGCGTAGCGCTCTGACAAAGGGCTCTGGTATCTATCTGTACTCATATTGGTTCTCCTCCTATCTCATCGGTCGTAATCACCACGAATATCTTCCTTCGGCGGTTCCAACGGGTACTCACCGTTAAAGCACCCTTTGCATATCGATAATCCGTCCACTATCTGCTCCAGCCGTTCCATTTTCAGATAGCCCAGGCTGTCCGCGCCAATGATCTGCCGTATCTCCTCCAGGCTTCGGTTGTAGGCGATCAGCTGTTCCCGCTCCGGAATATCTGTTCCAAAATAGCATGGCCATAAAAACGGCGGCGAACTGACACGCATATGCACTTCTTTTGCTCCGGCTTCCCGCAGCATCCGTACAATGCGGTCGCTGGTGGTTCCCCTGACAATGGAGTCATCGATCATAATGATGCGTTTTCCCTGCACTACCTCTTTCAGCACATTCAGTTTTACCTGAACGCTGGACTCCCGGCTGCTCTGCTTCGGTTTTATGAAGGTACGTCCCACATACCCGTTTTTCACAAAGGCAGTTCCATATGGAATGCCCGATTCCAGGGAATATCCCAGAGCCGCCACATTTCCGGACTCAGGAACGCCCACTACCAGATCCGCCTCCACCGGCGAATCAATAGCCAGATACTTTCCTGCCAACAGACGAGAACTGTAAACGCTGACTCCGTCCATATGGCTATCCGGCCTTCCAAAATAAATATATTCAAAAATGCATCTGGCCGGTTCTTTCTTATCTTCCGGCTTTAGACACTGACTTTTGTTCGATACAATACCGTGCTGCGGAGTGATGGTGACGATCTCACCAGGCTCCACATCCCGGATAAATTCTGCTCCGATAGTATCCAGCGCACAGCTCTCCGAAGCCAGAATATAGGCCTGATCCCGTTTGCCGATACACAGCGGCTTAAATCCAAAAGGATCTCTGGCACCGATCAGCTTTCTGGGTGACATCACGATCAGGGAATAGGCTCCTTTGACTTTCTGCATCGCCATAGCCACTGCTTCCTCTGCGGATTTCGTCTTCACTCTGGCTCTGGCAATGTGATAAGCAATGACCTCAGAATCAATGGTGGTCTGGAAGATCGCTCCATCCCTGGCCAATTCTCTGCGAAGCTCCGGCGCATTCAGTAAATTGCCGTTGTGGGCCAGTCCCAGCGTTCCCTTGATGTAGTTTAACACCAGCGGCTGCGCGTTCTCAATGGTACTTCCGCCTGCGGTGGAGTAACGTACATGCCCTACACCGATATCTCCCTTCAGCCCCGAAAGACCTTCCGCGGAAAACACCTCATTTACCAATCCCATGCCCTTGGTGCTAAGCACCTTGCCTTTGGGGCCATTTGTGTCGCTGACAGCAATGCCGCAGCTTTCCTGTCCGCGGTGCTGCAGGGCCAGCAGACCATAATAAATCGAGGAAGCCACGTCCTCCCCGGCAAAATCATAGATGCCGAAGACCCCGCACTCTTCCCTCAGTTTGTCAGAAATCTCTTCCTGCACATAAATTTGTTCGTTCATGGATACCCCTTCTGTAAAACTGTTCTGTCATCTCAGTTCCATGTTTCCGTGAAGATTATAGCCTATAACACTGGATAAAGCAAGATGAAGTTAAAACGGTTCCCGCTGCCATCGTTAATTCGCTGGCGGCGGGCTGAATTTATGATTCCGCATTTCATTGCGGAGCCTGATCAGATTTCGAGAGTGGAACCTGCAATTTCCACTATTTCTTCTCCAGGCTGTCAATGCGTCTTAATGCTTCCTGTAGTTGCCGTTGTACCTGTTCCAGTGCCTCATCTTTCTGATCCAACATTTCCTCTTTTTCTTTCAATTCCACATCTTTCTGGCTCAACATCAGATCCCTTTCTTTTAATACTTGGTCTTTCTGGCTCAACAGCTCTTTTTGCTGGTCAATCTCGTTTTTCAACTCATCAATCATATATCGGACAGTATTACGATCCAGTATCTGCAATTCCTTTGAAAACATTTCCATCACTCCCGAGAAATGTCAGCCACGCTTCCAATCTGTTATTTATATTTTTATTGTGATGTTTTTTCAGGAATATGTCAATAGGAATAAAAAGATATTTTTGCAGAAGTTCAATTTCCAATCCGGTATTGGATTTCTGATGGAAATAGTGAAGATAGGTATCCGGAAATTTATATCCTATTTTCTGAATTTCCACATTCGCAATCCCTCCATCATCCATTTGCACAAGTATGTCCATGATCAACAGCGAAGACTCATCTGCAATTCTGGAATTATCATTTGGTAATGCATGAAGAATTTTCACATCTCTCCCAAGCAGCAAGGAAAGTAATTCATTCAGTCTTTCCGGCACCGTCTCCGGATTTAACAATGCCTTGGCAAATGAATCGTACAGCATCTTAACTCCTCGAACCCCCGTACAAAAGTCCAGAAATTCTTCTCTCTGCTCAATAGTCCACCGAGCAAAAACTTCCGCCCTTCCGCAGCCTCTTCCACTCTCTCATCTCTGTCTGTGTAAGAGTATAATTATCGTTGGCAATAAATAAGGGAAGCAGAAAATTCCCACTTCCCAATCATACAGTTTTTCTTTATGATGTTAGTTGTCTAGAAAAA
>CACYXH010000121.1 GCA_902778245.1 uncultured Lachnospiraceae bacterium
CTGGCGGTGGCCAGCTCCGCGCTGCTGGGGCTGATACCCGGTGTAGCCGGAGATGTGCTGGCAAAGATACCGATCCTGGATGTAGGCGTTCCGGCGGTACTATCGGTCTATTTCGACTGGTTCTCAGGATTTATGCAGGCATTTATATTCTGCATGCTGACCACAATGTATATTGCGAACGCAGCGCAAAAGGAAAACTAGAAAATAATTATTTTATAGGAGGATTTTATTATGGATTTCCAGTTATTGGCAAAAGGTATTGCTTTAGCAGGATGCGCGATTGGCGCGGGATGTGCCCTGATCGCAGGTATCGGTCCTGGTATCGGTGAAGGAAACGCAGTGTCGAAGGCTCTGGAGGCGATCGGACGTCAGCCGGAGTGCAAAGGTGATGTGACTTCTACCATGCTCCTGGGCTGTGCTATTGCGGAGACCACCGGTATTTACGGTTTCGTTACCGGGCTGCTGCTGATTTTTGTGGCGCCGGGCATGTTCATGAACTTCCTGGGTTAAGGAGGTTTCGCAGATGGACGTACAGGAATTAGTCGGCATTGTGCCGTGGACGTTTATCGCGCAGATCTGTAACCTTTTTCTCCAGGTTTATCTGATCAAACGTTTTCTTTTCAAGCCCATTAATGAGGTGCTGGCAAAGCGCAAAGCCATGGCGGACGCCCAGCTTCAGGATGCCGCAAAGGCGAAGGATGAGGCGCAGGCGATGAAAGATGAGTATGAGAAGAACATGGCGGACGCAAAGAACAAAGTCAGCGAAATTCTCATCAATGCTCAGAGGAATGCTTCCATCCAGAGCGAGGAGATCTTAAAGCAGGCGAATGCTCAGGCCGTTGCCATTAAGGAGAAGGCCGGCAAGGTGATTGAGCGCGAGATCCGCAAAGAGGATCACAAGAAACTCATTGACGATTTTATAGCGAATGTAGGTGAGGCATCATGACATCGACTGCCAGACTTTATGGAGGCAGCCTGTATGAGTTAGCTGCCGGGGAAGGACTCGCGGACTTGCTGCTGGAACAGACCAAAGAAGTGCGGGAGATCTTCCGGGAGAATCCGGATTATGTAAGGCTTCTGGCGGAGCCGTCCATTCCGAAGAAGGAGCGGACGGAGCTGATCGAAGCAGCTTTTGGCGGCCAGGCGGAGCGCTACTTACTGAATTTTTTGAAATTGCTGTGTGAACGAGGCATCCTGAATGAGTATCCGGGTTGCTGTGATGAGTTTGTGCGGCGCTACAATGCAGACCATAATATCGCAGAGGCTGTGGTGACCAGCGCGGTGAAGCTGAGCGGAGAGCAGATGAACGCTCTGCGCCAAAAACTGGAACAGCTCACCGGCAAGCAGATACGCCTGAAACAGATTACGGATGTTTCCGTGCTGGGCGGCGTGCGGGTAGAACTGGAGGGAAGACAGCTGGACGGCACCGTCAGGGGGCGTCTGTCGGGCATCTCCAGAAAATTAAATGAAGTGATGGTTTAACCATACAGGCAACACGAAAAAAGACCGGGCAAATTCATTTGCCGGGGACTATATTTGGAGGAAAACATGCAACTGAAACCTGAAGAAATATCCAAGGTCATCCGCAGCCAGATCAAATATTACGATAATGCGATTCAGCAAAGCGAGACGGGAACGATTCTGATGGTGGGCGACGGTATTGCCAGGGCCAGCGGCCTTACGGACTGCATGGCAGGCGAACTGCTGGAATTTGAGGACGGCAGCTTCGGAATGGCCCAGAATCTGGAAGAGAACAGTGTTTCCATCGTATTATTCGGCTCTGATGAGAACATCGGAGAAGGGCAGACCGTGAAGCGCACCGGAAAGGTGGTATCCGTACCGGTGGGAGAGGCGATGATCGGCCGCGTGGTGAATGCACTGGGACAGCCCATTGACGGCGCAGGCCTGATTGCGACGCAGGAATTTCGCCCTGTGGAGAGTCCTGCTCCCGGTATCTGTGAGAGGAAATCCGTATTTGAGCCGCTCCAGACCGGTATTAAGGCTATTGATTCTATGGTGCCCATCGGAAGAGGTCAGCGTGAGCTGATCATCGGCGATCGTCAGACCGGGAAGACAACGATTGCGGTAGACACCATTTTAAATCAGAAGGGAAAAGATGTAATCTGTATCTATGTAGCCATCGGGCAGAAGCGTTCCACTGTTGCGACATTGGTGGAGAACCTGCAGAAGAACGGGGCTATGGACTATACGATCGTAGTGGCGGCTACGGCTTCCGAGGCCAGTCCGCTGCAGTATATTGCGCCCTACGCGGGATGTGCCATGGGCGAATACTTTATGTACCAGGGAAAACATGTTCTGATCGTCTACGACGATCTGAGCAAGCACGCGGTGGCTTACCGCGCCCTTTCCCTGTTGATCCGCCGTCCGCCGGGACGTGAAGCGTTTCCGGGAGATGTATTCTATCTGCATTCCAGACTGCTGGAACGCGCGGCGAAGCTGGATGACGAACACGGCGGCGGTTCGATGACGGCCTTGCCCATCATCGAGACTCAGGCAGGAGATGTGTCTGCGTACATTCCGACCAACGTGATCTCTATCACGGACGGACAGATCTTTCTGGAGACTGAGTTGTTCCACTCCGGCATCATGCCGGCAGTAAATCCGGGCATTTCCGTATCCAGGGTAGGAGGAAGCGCACAGATCAAGGCAATGAAGAAAGTAGCCGGTACATTGAAGCTGATCTATTCCCAGTACCGTGAGCTGCAGAGTTTTGCTCAGTTCGGCTCCGATCTGGACGCGGACACGAAAGCCCGCTTGGCTCAGGGCGCCAGAATCGTGGAGGTTTTGAAACAGAACCGCAACGAGCCGGTGCCCGTGGAGAAACAGGTGGCGATCCTGTACGCGGTTACGAAAAATATTCTGTCAAGAATTGAAGAGGAAGACGTCAAAAGCTATGAGATCGGTTTGTTTCCTTATCTGGATACCGATCCGGAAGGCGCGGATGTGATGCAGTCCATTCGGTCTACGAGAACGCTGGATGAGGAGCAGGAGGAAAAGTTAAAACAGGTGCTTGAGGCTTACACGGATTCTTATCTGGCTTCGAAACCACAACAATGATATAAAGGAGGAGACAGATGGCTGCGAATATGAAATCGGTAAAGCTGCGGATCAAAAGTGTGCAGAACACTATGCAGATTACCAAAGCCATGGAGCTGGTGGCATCCTCCAAATTGCGCAGGGCGAAGGAGCGTGCGGAAACCTGCCGTCCCTACTTCAACGGGCTTTATCAGACCCTGCAGGATATTGCAGAGCAGAACACAGATTTTTCTTCCGTCTATGCCGGAGAGGCCAAAAGCCAAAAATACTGCTATGTCGTAGTGGCCGGTGACCGCGGATTGGCGGGGGGATACAACGCGAACCTGTTTAAGACGTTGGAAGCAAAGAGCCATGGAAAAGAGTTTGTGGTGCTCCCCATCGGGAAGAAGGCAGTGGAGTACTGCCACAGAAAAAATATAGACTGTGTCACGGAAGACTTTGCGGAGATTGCCCAGGTATCGGTGTCCGACTGCTTCGTGATGGCCAATCTTTTGTGTAAGGAATTTCGGGCAGGCATATTTGGACATATCGAGTTGTGCTATACTACGTTTATTTCTGTATTGACGCAGCACCCGGATGTAGTTCCCATCATTCCGCTGATTGACTTGACAAAGAATAGGGAGGCCTCAAAGGGTACCCGCAATATTATCCTGTATGAGCCCAGCGCCCAGGAAGTGTTTGACGCCATCGTGCCGGAGTATCTGGCGGGACAGATCTACGGCAGCGTCTGTGAGAGCGTGGCCAGCGAGCTGGCAGCCCGGCGCACCGCCATGGACGCGGCGACCAAGAATGCGGGAGAAATGATCGATCAGCTGAACCTGTATTACAACCAGGCGCGGCAGGCCAGCATAACGCAGGAGATCACGGAGATTGTAAGTGGAGGAGATTCAAGATGAGCGATAGACACATTGGCGAGGTGGTGCAGGTTACAGGCCCGGTTCTGGATATCCGGTTTGCACACGATGAACTGCCGGCGCTGCTGAATGCCATTGAGATTGAGAATAAAGGCGCAAAACTTACCGCCGAAGTAGCTCAGCAGATCGGGGACAATACGGTTCGCTGTATTGCCATGAATTCTACGGACGGTCTGGTGCGGGGAGCCAAAGCGGTAGACACCGGCGGCCCCATCACCGTTCCGGTGGGCGAGGAGTGTCTGGGGCGCGTGTTTAATCTGCTGGGGGATCCGGTGGATAACGGACCGGCTCCTGAGACGAAAGAGCGCTGGGCAATACACCGCCCGGCTCCGTCCTATGAAGACCAGACTCCGGCAACGGAGATCCTGGAGACCGGTATCAAAGTCGTTGACCTCATCTGCCCCTACGCCAAGGGCGGAAAGATCGGACTCTTCGGAGGCGCCGGCGTGGGAAAGACGGTGCTGATCATGGAACTGATCCATAACGTGGCTACTGCTCACGGCGGACTTTCTGTGTTTACCGGAGTAGGAGAGCGCACCCGTGAGGGAAACGACCTTTACAATGAGATGAAAGAAAGCGGGGTTATTGACAAGACCGCGTTGGTATACGGCCAGATGAACGAGCCCCCCGGAGCGCGTATGCGGGTGGGGCTGTCCGGTCTGACGATGGCAGAGTACTTCCGTGATGTGAAGAACCAGGATGTACTGTTGTTTATTGACAATATTTTCCGATTTACCCAGGCAGGTTCTGAGGTTTCCGCACTGTTGGGACGTATGCCCTCCGCTGTAGGTTATCAGCCGACGCTGGCTACGGAAATGGGTACTTTGCAGGAGCGCATCACGTCTACGAGAAAGGGTTCTATCACTTCCGTCCAGGCAGTTTATGTGCCGGCGGATGACCTGACGGACCCGGCTCCGGCCACCACGTTCACCCATCTGGACGCCACCACGGTATTATCTCGTGAGATTTCCAGCCAGGGTATTTACCCGGCGGTGGATCCTCTGGATTCCACCAGCCGTATCTTGTCTCCGGAGGTAGTGGGTATCGAGCATTACCAGATTGCCCGTCAGGTGCAGCAGGTTCTGCAGCGCTACAAAGAACTGCAGGATATTATTGCCATTATGGGTATGGATGAGTTGTCTGAGGAAGACAAGCATACGGTAAACCGCGCCCGCAAGGTGCAGCGTTTTCTGTCCCAGAGCTTCTCAGTAGCGGAGCAGTTTACTGGTATGAAAGGACAGTATGTGCCGCTCAAAGAGACGCTCCGGGGCTTTAAGATGATCTTAGACGGTGAGTGCGATGAGATTCCGGAGAGCTGCTTTTTGTTCGCCGGAACCATCGACGAAGTGTTTGAAAAAGCAAAAAATCAGTAAAGGAGGCTGTCTATGAAGACCTTCCCATTACAGATAGGAACGCCGGACGGTATGCTGTTTGAAGGAGATGTGGAGCGGGTAGTCTGCAGGAGCATCACCGGAGATCTGGCCATAATGGCGGGACACTGCAATTACTGTACCGCTTTGGGAATGGGGCAGGCCCACATCGTGCTGGGGGACGGCTCGATGAGAGAGGCCGCCTGTATCGGAGGTATGCTCTCCGTGATAAATGGGAACTGCCGCCTTATGGCTACCACCTGGGAGTGGAAAGAGGACATTGACCGGGCCAGAGCCAAAACCGCCAGAGAGCGGGCGGAGAAGATGCTGGCCAAAGGCGGCCTCACCGACCGGGAGTATATGAATGC
>CACYXH010000122.1 GCA_902778245.1 uncultured Lachnospiraceae bacterium
ACTTTGCGGGTCAGTAATGACAGTTTAGCTGAGGTATCTCTTTTTGTTAAGTCTGACTTATCTGTCGTCTACACTTTGAATTATACAGGAAGCTAATTCATCATTAAAATACCTGCTCAAAGCGGGGATCAGGCCGCTGCCGACTTTCGTTCCATAGCCATAAAAGGCGATATCAATAATTTCATCAGCACTCACAGCATAGTTAATAGCTTCACGCACTCTCTGATCCTGAAATGGCTCAAAATCGTTATTGAGCGCCAAAAGCTGAACTGCGTTAGAAGTAGTGACGTAGAGATTAACGGAATCCTCATCAAGCTGGCTCAGCGTAGCGGCACTCGCTCCAAATCCATCGATGCTTCCCGCTTCAAAAAGGAGATAGAGTTCGGCCTGATCTGTCGCAAACTTGATGGTAATCTTATCAAGATGAGCCGGAGTTCCCCAATAATCCTCATTTTTCTCCAGGGTAATGTGATCCTGCTCTTCATACTCCGTCAGTTTATATGGACCTGTGCCAATCGGACTGTGTTCCAGATCCTCTGCATTTTCCGGAACAATTGCCTGCGTGAGTGTCGGAATAAAATTCTGATCAGACTGTTTCAGTGTGATGACCAGTTTCCCATCATCTGCGATCTCAAAGTGATCGATCTCATCGTAGCCAATGATACTGCTGTCAATTGCTTTTTGGATAGAATACAGAACATCTTCCGGTGTAACTGTTTCTCCATTGTGGAAGCTGACATCCTCCCGCAGAGTAAACGAATACTCCGTACCGTCTTCAGAGATAGAGTAGTCCTCCGCGATCGCCGGTGCAAAGTCACCCTCCGGCGTGGGCTTTACTAATCCCTCAAAGATATTAAAATCAACGGAACGCACATCTGCGGTAATTGATGTAAACGGGTCAAAGTTGTTGAGTTCAGTTGCGGATCCGTAAACAAACTCTCCTCCATCCGTGATCTCTGCAGCATCATCGCCATCCTGTGCAAATGCTGCCGCGCCTGACAGGGATAACGTCAAAAGAGCAATACCTGCTGCAAACAAAATATTTTTATGTTTCATAGTCAATCCTTCCTTTCTGGTATGTTATTTGCGCAATGGAAATGTTGGTTCCCTGCACCGCATTTCGCAGTGCTTCCTCATCGTCCATATGTATAAGATAGATATCCATATCATCCGCCAGTGCATACAGGACCTTTTTCTGTTCTTCCCACAGAAGATGTACTACTCCATGATGAAAAGACATTTCCGTATAGAACTGACATCCTGGTGTGACCCATGGAAGAAATGATTTCAGCGTTGCCGTATCTCCGGTATACACGACCCTTGTCCCATCAACATTCAGAACAAATCCAAAACAGTATCCTTCCAGTTCCGGCGTATGAATGGTAGGAACAATTCTATATACTATCTCTGCAAGATAAGGATCTTCGGGAAAATACATACCGCCATCGATGCAGACCATTGGTATAAGCTCATATAACAGTGAAGGAACCCCGACAATTTTCATATATTGCCGAATTCCCGACGACAGGACGCCCGCCGCAATAATCTTACAAACCTTACCTTGGATGTAGTAATTCCACTCACAAAATTCAGCGATCCCTGAAGAATGGTCGGAATGCATATGCGTCAACAGCACATAAATATTATGACAGTTCCGTGACAGTTCTTTGGCCGCCTCCATGTTCTTCATCGACAGGTCGATCAGGAACAGGTCGTTATGTCTGAAAAAGTACCCGGTTGTGTGTGTGCTTGCAAAAGCGGATCCCGTACCAAGAAATCCTATCTTTTGTGAAATAGTATCATCGTTTTCTGCTGCCATCATTCTTCCGCTTTTCTGATTTGAATCAGATTGATTCCTGTTGTGATACATCGGATCACACCTCCGGCAGACATGTAGTTTCCTCTTTTCATTTTCCTATGATCCTCCTGACACATAACGGCGAGAAGCTGCTCATCCTTTGCCCGAAGGGCTTTCTCTTATAAGAGACGAAGTTTCCTATACGAGAAAAAGGTTCCAGGCTGAGCAGTACTCATTCCTGAAACCTCTGGTTTTCCAGTCAGTGTCAAATAAAAGTGACAAACAACTTTATTCATATAAATTTGATATGTTTTATATGTTTATGTATTTTACAACGAATTTCCTAAACTGTCAATAGAGATTTCCAAAATTCATTTTTTTATTGATTTCGGAAAACAGAATTGATAATATGACATCAGAACTATATTTTTATCATACTTTTTTGCACACAACGAGGGGGTTGTTCTATGGATATCGGATACTATAACGGAAAACTTTCACCGCTTAATGAAATGACGGTACCGCTTAATGACAGAGCTATGTATTTCGGGGACGGCGTTTATGACGCCACAATGTGCAAGAACGGAAAAATCCTGGATTTTGAAGATCACCTGGCCAGGTTTGAAAGCAGTCTCAAAAAGCTGTCTATCCCCATGCCCTGCTCTCTGGAAAAGCTGAGCAGTGAACTGTACAGGATCGCTGCCCTTGGAGAACCGGATAAATGGTATATGCTGTACTGGTCCTCCACCAGGGCCATCGCGCCAAGAGAGCATGCCTTTCCTGCAAATGTTCCCTCCAATCTGATCATCACCCTGACGGAAAAACCCGGCATGCGGAGCCCAAAACAGACAATGAAACTGATCACATTCGAAGACCGGCGTTTTGAATACTGCGATATAAAGACCTTGAATCTGATTCCCAGCTGTCTGGCTGCCCAGGCCGCCCGTGAAGCCGGATGTGAGGAAGCAGTGTTTCACCGGGGCAATCAGGTGACAGAATGTGCTCATAGCAACATCTCCATTCTCCAGGACGGCACACTTCGCACTGCCCAGACCGACGCCTGGATACTGCCTGGCATTGCACGGAAGAATCTGATCCGCTGCGCCAAAGCTATCGGCATACCGGTGAGGGAAGAACGCTTTACGCTGGAAGAACTGTTCGCGGCGGACGAGATCATAGTCTCCTCCTCCAGCGCGCAGCTAACTCCGGCCACAGAGATCAACGGAATAAGCGTGGGCCAAAAAGCTCCTGATCTTCTTGAGGCGCTTGCCAGGGAAAGCACCCGATCAATGGAATCCTATATGGGATTTTCTATATACGAATAAAGCGCACGAGGTTGTCCCATTACACGAGCTATTCCTTCGCCACCTGCCAGATTCCTATCAAAACCAGGAGTGATCCTATAAACGATACGACAGTCATAGGCTCTCCCAGAAAGATCACGCCGGCAAACATGGAACAAAGCGTGCACAAGGCTCCGGCGGTGGCCATCATGGTCACGGATAGTTTCCCTGCCGCATAGTTGATCAGCATGTTTGCGCCGATGGAACTGACGATGCTCAGAATCAAAACCGGAATAAGGAATCCCGGCACGGCCAGAGGTCTGACCAGTTCTTTCACATTCCCTTTTAACAGCACAAGAACTGCACCGGTGTACGCTGCCGCAGAGATCAGTATCATCATAAATGTACGCTCAAAAGGCGTGAACTGCTCCGCGGATCTGCGGTTCGCCGGTTTATTCAGTGCCGATGTCAGACAGGTAAAAAAAAGAAACAAAATTCCGATAGGCCGGACAAAACCCAGCCTCTGCCCGACCATTGTGATCAGTATGACGCCCACCACTGGAAAGATGCTGAACACAGCCTGGTGTCTGGTGGGATACTCTTTCAGAAACAAAGCTCCAAGAAAAATAGACAGGATCGGGGCGATTGCCAGAGCAACACCGGCATACGTTGCGTTTGTATAGTAAATACAGTAGCTCTCAAAGAAAAAATACAGCGGCTCAAGTATGGAAAAGAACAGCAGACATCCAACTTTTTTGCCGCGGTAGGATACCTGCCACCTGCCACTGAGTACCATCATCAGCAAAAGCAGGAACGTAATGTCGAACCGTACGGCCAGAATCACCATGGGCGAGGCCTCCCGCATAGCGATTCTGGTAAATAGATAGGTAAATCCCCAGATCACATTTCCCATACAGGCTGCTGCCAGCCCCCACTTTTTGGCAGACACCTCTAGGTTTTGAATTGTTTCCTGTTTCTTTACTTTCATTGTGTCATACCCCCGGCAGATCCACATCAAAATACGCGAACACATACCGCACCAGAAACGATACGCCAATTGCCAGGACCCTCTCGTCCACCATGGTTTTCGAAGTATGAAGCGGCAGATATTCTCCGTTCACAGCACCGCCAATGTGGATCATCACACCCGGAATCTTCTTTTGGTAATAAGCAAAATCTTCACCGCTGATATAAGGCCGCCGGATGGTCACCGCCGCTTTTCCGAAAGTCTGCTCAATCACCCGAATGGCCAGATCCGTGCTGCTTTTATCATTCATAACCCCCTCATCTCTGCCTGTGGAGACCCATGAACCATTCACGCAATTATTCGAGGAAGCCTGAGTAACAGCATACTCTATGATGTGTTCAAATGTTATCTCGTCCTCCGGTTCCAGCGTCCGGAAATTACAGGTAAGCTCAACGGATTTTTCCGGTATCGTTCGAATTACTGTTGGCACCAGCACCGTGCGGTGATTCGCGGGGAACTGTCGGAGCGCCTGTTCGCGCAAGAGATCCATGCAGTCTGTAGCTGCCAGAATCTGGTCCCGGACATTGCCCCCGGTAAAAGTCATTCTGGCACCCCGGCCAATGGCGCTCATGATTCCATAACCCAACTGGAACGTTCCCAGGTCTTCCTCCTGCGTCACATGCAGCCCAACAATCCTGCTAACGTCATCCAAAAGATCGGATTCCATGAGCTTTAACGCCCCTTCTCCCGTCTCCTCTGCTTCCTGAAAGATTACTTTCACCCTTCCCGGAATATATGGCTCTAATTCTTTCAGAATCTTTGCGGCT
>CACYXH010000123.1 GCA_902778245.1 uncultured Lachnospiraceae bacterium
CACATTCAGCCTCTCTTAAAGCAATATGAAAAAGGTCAGATTGAAACTGTCTATGATAAACTTCAGATGCCGCGCCAGAAATTGATTCAGCCTATCGTTATACCGGATGAGCAATTTGTAAGAGACTGGCAATCGGTTTCTTATGAGAAGAAAGGATTTTCCGACCACGCACCTGAATATTTCACTGCGAAGGGGGAACGTGTCCGGTCAAAATCAGAAATCATTATCGCAGATACTTTGCGCAGGAAGGGGATTCCTTACCGATATGAATTTCCCCTGAAATTAAAGGGATCCGGAATCATACATCCGGATTTTACAGTCTTGAATATCCGATTGCGTAAGGTCTTTTTATGGGAACATTTCGGTATGATGGACGCTTCGGAATACTCCGAAAAAGCTCTGGAGCGGATTACAAATTATGAGAAGAATGGCTATTACCCGGGAAGCCATCTCATCATCACATATGAGACAAGCTCTCACCCTCTACGGACAAAGTTGATTGAGGAGCTTATTTCACATTATCTGGTGTGAATGGAAAAAGCCTTTTGTCACGCCCTGCGAAGGGCAATAATCTTTTCGGGACATTGAAAAGTTTCACCAAAACAAATATAATGTATGTGATTGATTTGCGGCAATAACTCGAAGTGTAAGGAGATGAAGCATATGAAACGAGATTTTAAACGATTTGCAATTTATCTAATAGCACTGATCATTATTACGTGCTTGTATCCATGCGCTGCACTGGCATATAGTGCCCCGGATTTTGATCTTGTTGATGAGCAGATCAGAGCAGATGTTGAGGCATATCACATTCCTGGAATGGCTGTCATTGTAGTAAATGCGGATGAGGTTCTGTTTGAGGGAACTTATGGGGATTGCGGCAATATTGATACTCCGTTTCTGATTGGTTCAATGAGTAAGTCGTTTACTGCACTTGCGATTATGCAGCTTGTTGAGGAGGGAAACGTTGATTTAGAGAAACCTCTATCTACTTATGTGGATACTTCGCTATATTTGAAAGACGCATCCGATGGGGACAGAATTACCGTTAGGCAATTGCTGAATCATACCAGTGGACTCGGAACGTACCAGCGATTTGGAAATGCCCATATAACGGATACTTATGGAACATACTGTTACGCGAATGTGAATTATGGGTTGCTTAGTAAGGTGATTGAGGCAGTCAGCGGCAAGAGCTATTCCGATTATGTTGAGGAATACATTTTTTCTCCACTTGGAATGAAGCACTCATCAGCCACGCTTGCAGACGCAAAAGCGGACGGATTGATAAAAGGATACAGAAACTATTTTGGCATCCCTATTGCTGGTGAACCTGACTACCCAACAGATGGTTCATGGTCAACGGTTGCTGCGGGATATATTGATTCCAGTGTCTCTGATATGGGAAAATATCTACAGATGTATTTAAATGGCGGACAAGAAATCATCAGCTCCAAAAGTATAAATGCTATGTTTTATGAGAATGTACCAGAGGATGATTCAAGGGAGTGGTACTACGGAATGGGCTGGGGCTTCTCGGAAACATATTTGGATGAGCCGGTGTTAAATCATGCCGGCCTCGTTGAAAACTTTACTTCTTCCATGTTCCTTTTGCCGGAAAGCGGTATCGGTGTTGTGATTCTGGTTAATATGAACGACTATCTGGTAGACAATAATATGTTGGGGAACGTGATTATGCCCTTATTGGGTGGGGATAGACAGGAGTTTTCTGGGAATCCATATATCAGATACCATTTACTTTTGGATCTGATTTTTCTGCTGATTCTTGCAATAGCTGTGACTCCGGTGATTACACTTAAGAGTTGGAAAAACAGAAATCAGACCATAAAAAGGACGATCCTGGATATCGCTCGTCACGGGCTTCTTCCTGCTATTATGATATGCCTCCCGACCATTATAGGGGTTCCTTTCTGGGTGATTTGGTATTTTGTAAAGGATCTTTTTCTTGTGGTAGTAACAAGTACGGTGCTTTTGCTGGGCATCGGCATTTTTAAACTGATTTATAGAATGAAGTCCCTGCGTTTTTGAAAAATCCCCTTGCGTCAGGGGTTGCTTGTGACGCTGCGTCATAAGCTATATTTTGATGCAAGGAGGTGAAAAGCTATGTCAAAATACACGACTGGCGAAATCGCAAAACTCTGCAATGTGACAGTCAGAACAGTTCAATATTATGATACACGCGGTATTCTTGTTCCCGCAGAATTATCTGAGGGAGGAAGACGGCTGTATTCAGCAGATGATCTGAAACGAATGAAGATCATATGTTTTCTGAGAGAACTGGGACTGCCAATCGATTCGATTTCTCAGCTTCTTTCTGAAGACGATCCGGGAAGTGTTATCTCATTGCTGCTTGAGGGTCAGGAGCAGGCGCTGAGAGCGGAAATCGGTGAACGCCAGGAAAAGCTGGATAAACTGGAGAGATTAAAAAAAGAACTGAAGGGTATGGAGGATTTCTCCGTTGAAACCATCGGTGACATAGCGTATACTATGACAAATAAAGACAAACTGAAGAAGGTTCACAGAAATCTGCTGCTTACGGGTATTCCGGTAGGCATCATACAGTGGACAGCCATTGTTCTGACCATCACAAAAGGGTTCTGGTGGCTGCTGCTCATCTGGGCAGCAATCGGCGTTCCTTACGCAATTTGGGGGTCGAAGTATTATTTCAGCCATGTGGCATATATCTGCCCGCAGTGCCATACAATATTTAAACCAACATTTAAAGAGGCATTTTGGGCCAGACATACACCGTCCACCCGTAAACTGACATGCACATCCTGTGGTCACCATGGTTTCTGCGTGGAGGTGGCAAGAGAAGAGGCCGCGGTATGACGGGTACGGTTTCGGCATTATCAATCGCATTTATGGCAATTTCCTGCGTGATCGGATTTGCCATACCGATTGTCTTACTGATTTATTTCCGAAAAAAGAAAGGGGCCGATATCCTTCCGTTCTTCATCGGGTGCGCGGTCATGCTGGTATTTGCGCTCCTTCTGGAGTCTGCCGTTCACAGGCTCGTGTTGTTTTCCGATATCGGAAAGACGATCCAAAACAACATTTGGCTGTATGCGCTGTATGGCGGACTGATGGCAGGCATTTTTGAGGAGACCGGAAGATTCCTTGCTTTCAAGACGGTTCTCAGGAAAAAACAGGGTAAGGATATCAATGCTTTGATGTACGGCGCAGGGCACGGCGGGTTTGAAGCAGCGGCTCTGCTTGGTATCACAATGATCAACAATATCATCTATTCAGTGATGGTCAACAGCGGAAATACAGCCGCCTTGACGGGGACGCTTTCTGGGGACGTACTGGCACAGGTGGAAGCATCCATTCAGGCATTGATTACTACACCGTCCTATCAATTTCTCCTCGGCGGTGTGGAACGAATCTTTGCGGTGATACTCCAGCTGTTCCTGTCCGTTTTGGTCTGGTTTGCGGTAAAGAAGAAAGGCAAAGGGTATCTGTACCCACTGGCAATCCTGATTCATTTCCTTGTGGACGCGCTTACAGTAGTACTTTCCGGGTTGGGAGTCAATATGATCATGATCGAGATTGTGATAGGAATTTTGTCAGTACTTACCGCATTCTTTGCAAAAAAGGTTTGGAGATATCAATCCTAAAGATAAGCAGGTGCAGCCCAGATAGGAAAGGATGCACCTGCCTATGATATATGAAATGAAAGGATGGAATGATAAGAATGAAAACGAAGCGGTTTGGAATCGCATGCATATGTGGAATACTTGCTTTGACAAATGTACTGCCGGCCGTTGCCGGGGAATCAACGGGAACACCAGAGAAAATGGAAAACCGTGGGTTCGGAGGCCCTAACGGTCAGAGAGGAGAAATGAAAGGCGGGCAACAGGGGATGGCACAGATGACAGAAACCGATTCTGAACTGCAGGAAGTCACTGATGCGACTGCTGAGAAATTCGAACAGTTCACATTCGAAGATCCAGATACAGGCATTATATTGGAGTACAGTCTTTTTATTCCTGAAGGCTATACGGAAAACGAAAGCTATCCAATGATCATGTTTATTCCTGATTCCACTGGCTCAGGGAAAAACGCGAAGGAGATTGTGCAGCAATACTACGGGGCAGATGTCTGGGCAACAGACGAAGAACAGGAAAAGCACCCTGCGTTTGTTCTTGTACCGGCCTTTACGGATACGGTGGTAGATGATAATTGGAATACATCAGAGCAGATCGAGACTGCGGTGAAACTCATCAGCTTCCTTAAAGAGGAGTACAGTATTGACACGGAACGCCTTTACACTACGGGGCAGTCCATGGGGTGTATGACCTCGCTGTATTTAAACAGCAGATATCCTGATCTGTTTCGTGCATCCCTGTTCGTTTCAGGACAGTGGGATATTTCGGTGCTGACACCATTGGAAGATTCTGCATTCTTCTATATCACTGCCGGAGGTGATGAAAAGGCATCTGGCGGACAGGATGAGGTCATGGCGATGCTGGATGCAGACGGAGTGCCATACTCATATGGAACATGGGATGCGCAAAATTCGGCGCAAGAGCAGAACGAAGCAACGGCAAACCTGATTGCCGAAGGAAACAATGCGAACTTCATACGGTTTGAAACAGGGACTGTCCTTAATGGGGGAAATGGTATGGAACATATGGCATCCTTCAACTATGCGTACAAAATTGAAGCGGTAAGGGACTGGCTGTTCGAACAGACAAAATAATCTACGGGAAACGGGCTGTTGACACAGAAAAACAAGCGTGTTAATATAAGGATATCTTGAAAAGAGGGGTGAAAAGATGAGAAGATAGTTTACTTTTGAT
>CACYXH010000124.1 GCA_902778245.1 uncultured Lachnospiraceae bacterium
CAACAATTATCCAGTCCTCTTTATCTCTCTGCACAACCTGATGACCGGTATCAATATTATCAGCCGTCTTGTTATTGATTACAGAACCAATATAGACTTTTGATGTATTTCTTCAATAATATTCATATCTCCGAAAACACGATTAATCTGTTCCTGTAAATGGATAGGAGGATTCTGTATGTACATATTTGTTATGCTAAGCTTTGCCATAAAGCTAATGAAATTTATTATTACATGTTCCTGTACGCTACTGTACTCATCTGCAAAAATCACGAAGTTTGATACTCTTATTTTTTTCTTCTTTTCTTTTCTAGGCGCTTCTTCTTGCTGAGGTAAACCAGTTACTACTAACTGCATTTGCTTACTCTCATCATCCATCTGCATTGCAATATCAGAAAGATTTCTATATGATTTTGGAATAACATCTGCAAAAGCTCTATCTGATCCATAAAATAGTATTATTTTTTTCATGCTTCCACACCTGCCAATACTATATCATAAACATTTAAATCCTCGCTTTGAACTTGTTCTGCACCATCTAAAATGCTTTCTGCAGTTACTTCTTCATTTTTCTTTTGAAAATCAAACTCTTTATCTATTGTTAATTCGGTTGTTTTACATGAACCAACTTTAATACCGTATTAAACTCCTTTGAGCGCCGATTTTCCTTGGTATTCCGGGCTTTTCCGGCTTTTCAATGTTCAGTTGTCCTATTCCTTAACCAAGGAAAATGGTGCATTTTCAATCAGCATCCCGCCAGTTAAAGCGCGCTGTTCACTACCTCGAACAACTCCTCTGGCTTATTATATTTCACCTTTGCGTAAATGTCCATAGTTGTTTTGCTGTTTTCATGTGTACTGAACTGTCTTGGGATCAACGCCTGCATAAAGAAGGTTCGTGATGTAAGTGTGCCGTAACAGGTGTGGGGTAACATCAAAATCCAGCGTATATTGGATATTGGGATTGTTCTTCTGTGTCATACCCAGCGTTGGCTCCACTGTGTATTTGATGCTCTGCCCATTCACATACTTATAGTAATTGCGGGGTTTGGTGGACCGGACGACTACATACTGCCACACCCGTTGAAACTGCGATGCAGCTAAAGGCTGTCCTTCGCTGTCCGCAATCACATAGTCCGACTTGGAGGTTGCCTTGGCTTCCCGCAGGCAATCAACCAAACACTTGGGGATTGGAATATCCCTTTTAGCCGCCTTAGTCTTTAGCACCGTAGAAACCACGGGTCTGTTATGCTCTGTGCGCCATGCCCGCCTCACCGAGATATAAGGCGTAGACTCGTCCAGAAATACACAATCCCATTGCAGCCCAAGTATTTCTTCCCGGCGTAAACCCGAATACAGGCCAAGCATAATAAACAGATAAGGTGGAAGTCCCCGGACCGTATCCAGAAGCACCTCTACCTGCTGGTCCGTCAGTGCATCCTTCTTTTTCGCTGGCTTTCCGCCCTTTCCCGATATTCCTACACAGGGGTTATACTCAAGTATTTGGCTGCGCTCCGCCGAGTAGAAAATACACTTGAGAAGCATATTCACCGTGCTGTATAACCCCTCCGATTTATTCGACAGCGGCACAAGTGCCAGTCGAATATCATCTGCCGTCACTTCCTCCATATACATCTCTCCCAAAGGTTTGATGATGTAATTCTTCATGTCGGTGGTATATCCCTTCAATGTAGCCGCAGATACCTTTGCTGATTGCATCAGCAGCCACTTCTCGCAATACTCAGCCACCGTCGGATGCTGCCGGCGAAAGATAATCTCCTCTACCTCGCGCCGCGCCTCCAATTGCTTTTCATACAATTCCTCGCAGGTGGCAGCATACAAGCTCACCTGCTTGCCATCCGCATCCAGAATCCGGGTTCTGTAATATGGGATTCCTTTTCTCATAACAGTTCCGTACTGCGGAACCTCCGTTTTTTTCTTAGCCATCTTTGACCTTCCTTTCTTGATAACGTGCAGTTTCCGTATCTACACTCTCTTTTTATCAGAAAGTCCAAATTTAATCAAAGATACGGCCTATGTAAAACAAAGAGCGAGACATCCTTGCCTCGCTCCTGCTCCGTTTCCTATTTTATTGCTTCGCCTTATGCTCGTACAGCATCCCATTGAGCAAATGCATTGCCCATCGTTCTGACCAGCTCATCCGGCCTGTTGTATTTGACCTTTGCGTAGATGTCCATGGTAATTTTGCTGCTTTCATGGCCTGCCAGATATTGAACTGTTTTGGGGTCTACCGATGAGTGGATGAGGTTCGTGATATAGGTGTGCCGCAGCTGATGCGGTGTAACCTCGAAGTCCAAGCTGTAAACCACATGGCCGTTGTTTCGAGCCTTTTCTCCAAGCTCCGGGTAAAGCATATACTTCACATATTTTCCGTCCACCAGTTTGCGGGCCATTCTCGGTTTCGCGGTTCGCGTCACAATATACTGCCACAGCCGCTTAAACTGCGTATAAGACAGAGGATCTCCATCCCTGTTTGCGACCACATACTCCGAAGTCGAATTTGCTTTTGCTTCTTTCAGACATTCTGCCAAGCAGGTCGGAAGGGGGATATTTCTCTCCGCAGCCTTTGTCTTTAATTCGTCGAGAATCACCGGTCTGTTATTTTCGGTATGCCATGCCCTCCGCACTGCTAAATAAGGAAAGTCTCCGTCCAGATATACCGCATCCCATTTCAGAGCAAGTATTTCTTCACGCCTCAAGCCTGCGTACAGACCAAGCATAACAAATACATAAGGTGGAAGTCCCTGTACGGTATCCAATAAGCGCGCAGCCTGATCGTCTGTCAGTGCCGCTTTATCTTTCTGCGGAACGCCGCCACCTTTTGTCGTGAGATAAATCGTCGGATTATCATCAATAATCCGGCTTTCCTTTGCTGCACGAAAAATAGATTTATACAGAATTACGACTGACTTATATACCGATGCGGATTTTTTTGAGACAGGGACAAGCGCAAGCTGAATATCATCCAGGCTAACCTCTCCCATCCGCTTATCTCCCAATTCCGCAATGATGTGCCGCCTGACCTTTGAGGTGTAATCCGTCAAAGTAGTTGCCCGTACATGGACAGACTGCATCAGCAGCCATTTCTCACAGTATTCTGCAACCGTAGGCGATTTCCGATGGAATGTGGCGTTGTTGATCTGCTCCAACGCATTTGTTTCCTTATTATAAAGTTCTTCGGGCGTTCTTGCATAAAGGGCTACGAGCTTCCCATCTGCATCTTCAATCCTTGTTCTGTAATACTCAATACCATTGAGCATCACTGTACCGTATTCTGGAATCATCATTTTTCTTTTTGCCAATTCCGTCACCTCCAAAAAATAATCTCCAGCGCTGTATCTTTGTTTTATCAAACTTCTTCAATTCCAGCAAGGATACGGATTGGCTCATGCTTTGGCGTTCCGGGGCTTGCGGTAAGTTGCGCTCTTTTCCATAGGTTTTGCCCGGTGTGTGCATTTTGCGATATACTCCTGAAGGCCCATATCAGTAAAATATACACAACCGTTCTGCACATACTGAACATAAGAAATCAAGCCGTTGTTACGGGCTGCATCTAAGGTTGCAATACTGATCCCCAAGATTTTGGCAGCTTCTTTTCGTGTAATCAGTTTTTCCATAAATCATATTCCCTCCATTCTGTCAAGGTTGTCATCGTGCTTTCAAAATCACATGAATGCACTGGCAGCCGAAACTGTCAGTGCATGGTATCTAACTTTGAAAAGAAAACTGCATCTGAATACTGAGCTGTTGTTTACAACAAATGGACGCAGCTCTCTTGAATTTTAGTTTTGCTTTCGCCACATTTGCCACGCATCCCTGACGATGGGGACATTCCTGATCTCCGCTGGCGCGGCTGTCATAACTCCGCAGCGTCGTTTTATTCGTGCGCCGCAGAGTTCCGCCTCAAGTCCGTGGGCGGGTGTGAACAAGTATCTTTAAGCCCCCATGGAGTCCTCGCGCCCGAAGTGCCACCTCCGGGTCTCAGGCTGGCGTTGATCGCTGGGAACAGCCTTGTTTATCACCTCCTTGGGCTGTCCATCTTGGCGGCGCGCCTGATTCGCTCGTACATGGGTTATGTACCAGAAATGCCGTCTATTCGATTGTCAAAGTACATCGAAGGGGAGAAACTTGTCCTTCTTATTAACACTGACAAAAAGAGTGAAAAACAGGCGCTTCAAATGAAACTTTATCAAAAATATTTTGCTAACTGTTTCAACCCACGCCGGATGCTGTCACGAACACGGCTCGGATCTACGCCTTCGGCTCTGGCAATCTCATTTACGCTCATCCCCAGATAGTACCGGGCGTAAATTCTCCTTGCCTGTTTCTTCGGCAAAGCCATCACGGCGGAGTAAATCTGCTCGCGCAGCTGCTTTTCCTCCAGAAGCATCTCCGGCGTCTCCGGCTTTCGCAGGACCGCATTTTCAATTCCATTCTCACAGTCCAGGGAGTACTGCGCCTTATAGCGATACATTTTTCGCTCATAGGCTGCTTCAGCTCGCTCGTCAGCCTGAAACACCGCTTGTACTTCATCGGTTACTTCCAAAAAGGCATCGGTTTTATAAACATCGGGATACAGATCCCGAAGATTGATTTTCTGCATTATGTACCTCCATTTCGATTCACGGGTGATTAGCGGGTGAATCGAATGGAGGCGGGGAACGGCATCGAGGCCGTTTGGGGACATTCGGCAAAAAACGGCAAACAAAAGCGCCAGTCTCCCATTCCAGGAAACTGGCGCAACAAAAAAGACCATTATTATTCCGGTTTGCACAGAACGATAATACCGGCAGATTGCCGTACTGCCCCGGAGGAGGAGCTACGCTTTTTTTAGCAAGTGAAGATTATGAGAACTGTAAAAGGTTAAAACAAACAAAGCGGCATCCTCCTATATGCCGCTGTAAATAACCTTTCTGTCTACGCAGTATAAAGCGGCAGCTATTCAGCAAGCCGCGTTTTCATTGAACCATTACTCAATTAACAGCTGCTCGCCATTATTGAGAGCTATGGTATAGAACAGAAAGCAAGATTTACTTTAGATTTATACAAGATTTGCACAAGAAATACCTATACTTCGAATTTGTAGCCTATTCCTCGAATGCTTTTAATATGTTCTGATGCAGTTTCCGAACTTTTTAACTTTTTCCGTAAATTACTTATATGGCTTGAAATCGCATTGCGTGAATAAAACGAAAAATCATCATGCCAAACAGAATCCATTATCATTTCATAAGTATAGACTTGCCGTTGATTCATAATTAGCAGCGCAAGAATATCAAACTCTTTTTCGGTCAAATCAATGCATACCCCAGCTATCTCTACAGACCTGTACTCTAAGCAGAAAGACAAGTCTTTCACAGTGATGATTGTTAGCGGTCTTCTTTTATCTTTTGGTATTTTCAAACAATTTCTCATACTATTTTTCTCTGAAAACATTTCTACCATAGGATGATTATAGGTATGTAAATATTGAGCAGCACCAAAATGGACACAACAATAATTGGTACCGCACGTTTTTGTCTCAAGATATCCAAATCGTCTTGTGGAATCACATCAGAGCAAATAGCTACGCATATATATTCTTTAAAAGACAGCATTGCGGCCGCTTGTTTAATATTATCAGCATAGTCAAATTCAATTTCAAATTCTTTCCATCGGCCAGCAGTAACCTCATATTCATTATAGGCGTATCCTACGCCCAATACATGCGGAACCATATGTTCACCTCCTACTACTTCTAGCAGACAGTTCAAAGCTGCCGAGCATAAGTTACCCGGCAGCTCTAAACAAAACTATATTTTTCTATGATGGAGAATGCTTTTTTGCGTATCTACAAATCCTCCGTCATCGATTATTTCCCCAGTAAATCAATGCCAGTGCGCCGGGACCGGTGTGTGCTCCGATGATAGGGCCAATATAAGCAATACAAATCTCAGAATCCGGGAATTGTTCCAACAACCTTTCTTTCAGCATATCTGCTGCTTCAGGGTCATCGGCATGACCTATCAGAATCGATTTACCAAGTTCAGGTTTCCAGCCCTGTTCCATTCGGGCAATCTGAGTGGTAACAGCCTTTTTTCTTCCACGAGGTTTTTCCACTGCTTGCAGCTTTCCTTCGCTGTCCACATGAAGCAACGGTTTGATCTGCAAAGCCGTTCCCATTGCGGCTGCGGCACCTGAAACCCGCCCGCCATGTTTCAAATGGGTAAAGGTATCAACCGTAAACCAATGACATACCTCTAATCGGTGTTCCATGACCCAAGAAGCCAATTCATCAATAGACAGTCCTTCCCTCTGCTTTTTCGCAGCTT
>CACYXH010000125.1 GCA_902778245.1 uncultured Lachnospiraceae bacterium
GATGGAGTAGATGACCATACGAAAGCCCGGTTTAAACAGAGAACTTAACACCGGAACCGTAGTAGGTTCATCCAGAAAACGCAGCCACTCCTGGCTTCCGTTGATCAGCAGCGAACCGATGATTGAGCCGGTCACGCTGCCGATACCTCCCAGTACAACGATTAAAAGAATATTGTAAGTCAGCGTTACCTGGAACGTCTTTGTATCAATGGAGCGCATAAAGATGGCCAGCATACCGCCGCCAATGCCCGTGAAAAACGAGGAGATCACAAAAGCCAGCTCCTTGTGGCGAAACAGGTTGATACCCATTGCCTCCGCCGCTACGTCATCCTCTCGGATGGCCTTAAATGCACGCCCATAGGAGGAATTGATCAGCAGAACCATCAGAATAATGCACACCGCCGCGATAGCCATCGGTTGGAAAAAATGTTCTGAAAGCCCGGAATATTGTTCAATCCGAAAGAACCATTTGTAATGGTGTTCATCATGGGAGCCGCCAGCAAAGCGCGAATGATCTCCGCAAATCCCAAAGTGGCAATCGCCAGATAATCGCTCTTCAGGCGCAGCACCGGAATACCTACCAATGCCGCAGCCGCTGCCGCAAATAAGCCGCCAAGCAAAAGCGCAGGGATCATAGGAAGATGCAGGTTTTCCAGCCAGGGAGCAATACCGTTCATGTAGTAGACGCTCTGGCGCATGTTCAACGGAATCGTCAGTATACCCGTGGTATAAGCGCCGATCGCCATAAATCCCGCCTGTCCCAGAGAAAACAGGCCGGTAAATCCATTCAGCAGATTCATGGAGACCGCCACCACCGCGTAAATGGCAGAGCGTTCCAGAATAGAAATGGCGTAGGAATGACTTGTGCCGGTATCACACTGGTAATATGCCAGCAGTGCGCAAAAAGCCCCCGCCAGAAGAATGGACAGGATAATATCTCTTAATTTTATCTTTTTCTTTACCATATAGCCGCACCTCTCAGACTTTATCAGTGGCCGCCTCGCCAAACAGACCGGTGGGACGTACCAGCAGGATGATGATCAGCAGCAAAAATGTAAAAGCATCCGAGAAGGTGGAATAACCAAACGCCACCATCAATGTTTCAACGATACCGATCAGAAAACCTCCGATCACTGCGCCCGGAATAGACCCAATGCCTCCCAGGACCGCTGCAACGAAACATTTCAGACCCGGCAGGGAGCCGGAATACGGATAAACCGTCATACGATCTGTAAAATACAGCACCGAACCGACACCCGCCAGCAGAGATCCGATCACAAAGGTCATGGAGATAGTGGTGTTCACCTTTATGCCCATAAGTCTGGACGCCTCGGTATCTTTGGAAACCGCACGCATAGCCATGCCCAGCTTTGTATGGTTAATCAGCTGCATCAGCAGCAAAACCAGAACGATCGTGAGCACAGGGGTGATCAGCGTCACCAGGGACGCAGACAGATCGCCGAATTTATAGATTTTCTTCAGGAATGAAATTTCCGGATATGCCTTGGGCAATGCGGTAAACAGGTACGTTGCCAGGTTCTGCAGCAAATAGCTGACACCGATGGCAGAGATCATGATGGACATTCTGGGGGCGCTGCGCAGAGGAGCGTAGGCCGCTTTTTCAATCACGACGCCCAGGATCACGGTTCCGATCAGTGTCACCGGAAGCGCGATAAACCACGGAAACGATGCCATGGCAAAAATCATAAAGTAACCGGACATCATGAACAGATCGCCGTGCGCAAAATTGATCAGGCGAAGAATACCATATACCATGGTATATCCGATGGCGATCAACGCATAGGCACCGCCCAGGGAAATGCCGGTCAGAAAATGTTGTGCAAGGGTAGACGCACTCATTCACTTAGCCTCCTGTAAGTACAAAAGAGGGGGCGAGACACTCTCGCCCCTTCCGATCATTAATTTTGCAGTTCTTCTTAGTCAGCCATAACTTTCTCAAGGAACTGGAATTTGCCATCTTTTGCAACAACAACCGTTACGGAATCTCTTGCTGCATCACCGATCTCATCAAATACGATGTGACCGGTAGCACCATTGTAATCGGTAGCTGCGATAGCTTCTTTCAATGCCTCTCCATCGGTAGTTCCTGCCGCCTCAAGAGCATCGCAGATAACCATGTAAGTGTCATAGCAAAGTGCGGAGTTACCAACTACGTCGTCATTACCACCGTTCTTCTCAATACGGGAAGCATCTGCATTCATCCACTCCTTGTATCCGTTTACGAACTCATCCAGGCCTTCGATGGTAGTGTCATCCTCTGCGAAGAATGTGGAAGCTACGGTGCCCTCTGCACTGTCACCTGCGTTCTCAATTACAGCTACGTTGAACCAGGTATCCGGTCCCATGATAGGAGCCTCGATACCAAGCTCACGAGCCTGTTTGATGATCAGGGAAGCGGTGGTGATGGAAGAAGGAGCAAAGATTGCGTCCGCATCTTTTACCTGAGTCAGGATTGCCTTGAAATCAGACTGGTTGGTCTGGAAATCCTGGGCTTTATCGCCAACAATAGTTCCGCCCAGTTCGGTGAACGCTTTGATAAAGTAGTTCGCGATACCGGTGGAGTAGTCATCGCCCAACTCTTCAATAACAGCTACATTCTGATAACCCTGCTCAATGGCGTATTTTGCCATAACGCTGCCCTGGAACGGATCCAGGAAGCATACACGGAAGTAATATTCACATCCGGAAGTAACCTGGGGGTTCGTGCAGGAGCATCCGATAGCCGGAATCTTAGCATCTGCAAAGATCGGACCTGCAGCAATAGACACACCGGAACCGTAAGAACCGATTACAGCTGCCACGCCATCCGCTACCAGCTTCTGAGCAGCAGTAACTGCCTCTGTCTTATCAGACTTATTGTCAACCTCAACTAATTCTACAGTATATACCTCTCCGTCAATGGTAACGGTGGGTCTCACTTCATTTGCGTACCATGCACCCTGTGCTTCCTGTACACCGCCGCCGCCATTCTGGCCGGTGAGGGGCTCAAACAAACCAAGTTTAACTACGCCAACCGGTTCTGCCGTATCTGCTACAGCTGCCTCGGTTTCTGCTGCTTCGGTCTCGTCTGCTTCCGTAGCCGCTGCCTCAGTTACAGCTTCGGTCTCAGCCTCAGTTTCCACAGCTTCGGTTTCCTTTGCTTCCGTTTCTGCGGCCTCAGTAGCTTCCGCTTCTGTAGCTGCAGCCTCGGTAACAGCTTCTGTAGCCGCTGCCTCTGTAGCTGCCGGTGCCTCTGTCTCAGTCTTCTTGTCACTGCAGCCTGTCAGGCATGCAGCTGCCAAAGAAAGAACCATCATCGTAGATAACACTCTTCTTTTCATAATTTTTTCTCCTTCTTTCTGCGCTGGAAGGCGCTTGATGTTCTTGTAATACAGACATTTGTCTTCGTATTAACTACATGGGCAAAATTATACCACGTTTTCACACGTTAAGCAAGTAAATCAACAAAAAATGCTGAAAAAGTTCGTTTTATAAAGACAAAAAGCCATCACCCGAAAGTGACAGCCTTTGTCATTAATATTAGTTCTATTTATTATGCTTCTGTTTCAGTCTCTGTCTCAGCCGGAGCTTCTGTGGTAGTCTCAGTCTCTGCTGCCTCAGTTTCCTTCGCTTCTGTCTCTTTTGCTTCGGTAGTAGCCTCAGTGGTAGTAGTAGAAGTCTCCTCAGATTTCTTGCCGCATCCCATCATGCATGCTGCTGCTAAAGACAAAACCATCATGCTAACTAATACTCTCTTTTTCATAATACACTCTCCTTAAGAATCTCTATAATTTTGACAGGTATGTCAAAGTTTATGGCATCACTGTCTTCTAACAAGGAGCGATTATATCACTAAAGATTCTAAAGTTCAATAGTCAATTTGTCCAAAAGTACCCGGCATCCACGCAGTATTTCCTGATATGTTGTATCAAAATCATCCGTATACCAGGGATCATCAATATCCCCCGGACCATCCGTAAAGTCCAGCAATCTACGCACTTTCCCCCCCGGATCACCCCCCAATATGCGCATCATATTCCGGATATTGTACTGCTCCATTCCGATCAGATAGTCATAATCCTGATAATCTCTCCGCTCCATTCGTCTCGCCCTGTGGCCATCCGCAACAATGCCGTGTTCCCGCAGCTTGCGGCGTGCCGGCGGATAGATGGAGTTGCCGATCTCCTCCGTGCTGGTGGCCGCTGATGAAATGTAGAATTGATCCGGCCGGTTGGCTTTTTTCACTAAATCTTTCATAATGTATTCCGCCATGGGCGATCGGCAGATATTGCCGTGGCAGACAAATAGTATCTTTATCATATCTTTGTATATCCTTTCCTATCATTGCAAAGCCTGTATTTTCGGGCGTTTTCGCGATTCTTGTAAATCCACGCCCTGTGGCATATCTTTGCATATTTTAGCATATCCCGGACCTCAATAGTGTTAAAAATAGTGTTAAATTAAAAATTTTTAACACTACGCTTTTTCGTACCCTCCATGATCCGCTCAAGTTCATCCTGCGCGTCAAGCAGACCAAGATGGGTATACACATTCAGTGTCACGGAAATATCGGCATGTCCCATCAAGTACTGAAGCGTCTTGGGATTCATGCCCTCTCTGGCCTTATTGCTGCAATACGTGTGACGGCATACATGCGGTGTAACCTTCGGCATCTGGACCCTGTAAATCTTATTGTATTTCTTTACAATATGCTCAAAATACTTCTCCCAGTGCAATGCTACCTTAGGCATTCCATTCTTGTCAAAAAACAGAAAACCGAAATAACCATCAATTATCGGTTCCTTTTTTCTATGCTCACGCTTCTTCAAAACTCTCCGAAAACACTCGTATACTTCCGGCTCCATTGGCAAAACTCTAGTCCCGGCATCTGTCTTGGCAGACGCAACCACAATGTATTCCATGTCTGTAGTGCGCTGTAATTGATGATTAATATTGATTGTTCTGTTTTTCAAAGTCAGTACCACCAGCTCTGCTGGTGGTTTGAAATGGCCCCTCCAGGGCCCTTTTGTGTTTCCGCCTAAAGGCGGTCTAACAAACCATTCTTCAT
>CACYXH010000126.1 GCA_902778245.1 uncultured Lachnospiraceae bacterium
AGCTTTAACGCCCCTTCTCCCGTCTCCTCTGCTTCCTGAAAGATTACTTTCACCCTTCCCGGAATATATGGCTCTAATTCTTTCAGAATCTTTGCGGCTCCCAGCATCATCGCTCCGTGACAATCATGCCCGCAGGCATGCATGATGCCTTCATGGCAGGATGCATATTCGCAGCCGGTTTCCTCCTGAATGGGGAGCGCATCAATATCTCCCCGAAGCGCGATGGTTCTATTTCCATTGCCGTCCCGGCCGCCAAACACAGCTACCGTGTTGCCTACATCGTTCACATCATAGGGAATGTCCCATTCCTCCAGATACTTACGGATGTAAGCCGCTGTCTCATGTTCCTGACGGCTCAGTTCCGGATAGCGGTGAAAATGCCGTCTCGCTTCGATCAGAAAAGGTTCTGTCCTGCGGACGGCATCATCGATTCTCTGGCTTGTAATCGTGTTATTCATAGTTGGTCTCTCACATATTCATTATTTCACGTTCTGTTACCTGACAGGAAATCTTCCAAAGTTCATGTGCAGATTTCACACAGTTTTCTATCTTTTCCCTCAGCAGCAGTTTTTGCCGGTCATCCCGAAAATCCGCCTTTAATACCAGTCTTCCGGTTTCGGGAATTACATTTCCTCTTTCCCCGGCATTGAAAGAAACCACCTCCAGGCCGACCCGTTCAAAGCTGTCAAATCCATACCAGACTGCTTCCTGCAGGCTGCGGATCAGCCCTGCCCCAACGATCAGCGGGTTTACCGTTTTAAAGGGCTGAGAACTGTGCCCGCCTCTGCCCTGTATATCAATAGAATAGTAGACACTCTCCATTCTCTGCAGATATCCTTTCTATCAAACCGCGCTAAGACCACGCAATGTTAAGCCGCTTTTCGCAGACATCCTGCACCAATGTCAATATGGTACACACCATCAGATAGATCACCGCAGCTTCACAGTAGAGAATGAAAGGCTCAAAAGTAATCCCGGCTATCTTCTTTGCCACAGAGAACATTTCAATTACTGTGACAGAAGATGCCAGAGAGGATGTCTTAACCAGGCTGATCAGTGAGTTAAACAGCTGCGGAAATGCAATCCTGGATGCCTGGGGCAGAACAATTTTGCGCATGATCTGCAGGAAATTCAAACCTGTCAGATATCCGGCCTCCGTCTGCCCTTTTGGAATTGCCTGGATAGATGCCCGCAGCGTCTCTGCGTTGTATGCCCCCGCATTTAGAGAAAGGGCAATGATGGAGGCCGGAAGCGCATCGATCATAACGCCAATGCTGGGCAAACCGTAAAATATAATGTAAAGCTGCACGATTTGCGGCGTTCCCCGAAAAATCCAGATATACAGCCTTGCCAATTGCTTTAAGCCCGGAATCTCTGCAACCTGCACCAGTGCCAAAACTAATGCGATCACCAGTGAACACCCGAAAGAAATCAGCGTTAGCGGGATTGTCATCTTCAGGCAGGGCACCAGCATTTTGGGAAATGATTCCACCAGCAAATTAAAAATCCGACCGTCCATCTATCCTGTCCCTTCTCACTTTCTTTACTGTCTTACTTATTTCACTCTCTTATTTGTTAAATTCCTCGTAATCCTCCGGAGAAACAGAATAGTCCTTATGGAAGAATTCCTCTGAAAGGCTTGTGAGAGTACCATCCTCATAGAGTTCTACAAGGGCTGTATTCACAGCCTCCAAAAGCTCCGGCTCATCCTTTTTCAGCGGAATACCGATAGGATCCACATCATCATTTACCTGGAAAGCCACTTTTACATTGGCATCCGGATTCGCCTCCACATACTGGTTAAAGGTGATATCACTGGAAAACATGAAGTCTACTCTGCCCTGCTCCAGCAGATCATATGCCTGCTGCGAAGTGTCAATGGGAACGATCTCTGCGCCCCAATCATTTTCCAGCACTGCGGCATAAGCGTTGGTAGCATTGGTGGCAATCTTCTTTCCATCCAGATCCTCCATGCTCTTGATATCTTCGTTATCTCCGCGCACGATAATGTTTCTGCCCACAAACAGGTACGGGTTGCTGAAATCATATTTCAGTGAGCGCTCCTCCGTAATACTAACAGCATTGATAACGGTGTCAATGCGATCCGTATCAATGGCCGTTAACAGAGAATCCCATGCTGACTCCGTAAACTCTGCTTCCACCCCAAGTTTCTCAGCGATGGCTCTGGCCAGTTCTACATCAAAACCTGTCAGATTATCGTCGTCATCATGGTAAGTGAATGGCGGGTATGTTCCCTCAATTCCTACTTTCAGGACACCTTCATCCTGGATTTTAGCCAGCTGCTCCCCTGCAAAAGCGGTAAGGGTGGTAGCTGCAGTAAGCGTAAGCGCCGCTGCGGTAATCGCGATATTTCTGATATTTTTCTTCATAATCTATTCTCCTTTAATTATCTGATATTCATGTTCTCTGTGATGACAGATCCTCACCGGAGGATCTTTTTTCCATTGTTCTGCTCTGAGAGTGGCAACATCGAAAACCACTGCGGCATCGACGCGCGTTCCTCTCTATTCTCGCCAACAACAAAATATGAAATCCTCCTTTCCAAGGTTTATATGATATTACAGACTGTGTCTGTGCAATCCCTTTTAAATATAATAGTTATAATCCTTACTGCTCCGTCTCAGGAACTGAAGCGTCCGTTCCTGCTGCGGGCTTTCAAAGAATTCTTTTGCACCATTCTGTTCAATGATGCTTCCGCCATCCATAAAAACAACCTTATCTGCCACATCCCGGGCAAACTGCATTTCATGAGTGACGATCACCATCGTTGTTCCCTCATCCGCCAGTTTTTTCATTACATCCAACACTTCCCCTGTCAGTTCCGGATCCAGCGCGGATGTGGGTTCATCAAAAAATACGACTCTGGGATTCGCGGCAATAGCTCTGGCAATGGCAACCCGCTGCTGCTGGCCTCCGGAGAGCTGGGCCGGATAGTACAGTGCCCTGTCCTCCATACCGACTTTTTTGAGCATTTCATGAGCGGTCTCCTGGGCCTGAGGTTTCGGGATCTTTCTCGCCACAGTCAGACCGGTAGTCACATTTTCCAGCGCAGTCTGATTAGCAAACAGATTAAAAGATTGAAAAACAAAACCCATATGCATACGCATTTTGTGTATATCCCGCCGGGAGATCGTGACCATATCGTGATGAAACTCATCGAAAGTAATCTCCCCCTGATCCGCCTTTTCCAGAAAACTCATACACCGCAGCATGGTGGTTTTTCCGGATCCGGATGACCCCAGAACCGCAATAACCTCCCCATTGTCTACCTCAAAATCGATTCCCTTCAGCACTTCATTCGAGCCAAAAGACTTATGAAGATTCTTTACTCTAATCATTTTCCGGTGACCTCCGTACCAGCTTTTTCTCCAGCCAGCTCTGCAGCCAGGTAAGAACCGTGCAGAATAGCAGGTAAATGACTCCTGCTTCACAGTACAGAGCAAAGGGCTGATAGGTGCGCGCCGCAATCTGCTGCGCGGTAGTAAACAGTTCAATAACTGTAATCGCGGATGCTAACGACGTATCCTTCACCAACCCGATCAACGAGCTGAACAGCGGAGGAAATGCAATCGTGAATGCCTGAGGCAGCACTACCCGGATCATCGTTTGCCACCAGGTCAGCCCTACCAGTGCGGCTGCTTCAAACTGTCCCTCCGGTACCCCCAGAATGGCGGCGCGAATTGTTTCTGCATTGTACGCACCCAGGTTCATTCCAAACGCAATCACAGCTGCCGGAAAAGCTTCCAGCCTTACGCCAAGGGATGGCAGGCCGAAAAAGATAATAAACAGCTGAACCAGCAGTGGCGTTCCCCGGAAAATCCAGATATAGATCCGGGCAATCTGGCTAAGAACAGGCACCTTGGCCACCTGAACTAAAGCCAGGGCCAGGGCAATGACTGTCGCCAGAATAAATGCAAGGATCGTCAGCGGAATGGTCACCCGTATTCCGGGAAGCAGAATTTTCGTAAAAGATGAGATTAAAATATCTGCTATCTTCCCGCTCATACATCCACCCTCAGGGCATCATTAACATAATTATTGGCCACCATCATAGCGCCCATAGCCGTCAGGACCACCATAATCTCTTCCGCCTTTTCTTCATCCACCGGCTCTCCGTCTTTTCCGCCGTTTCGGATAAATTCCTGCTTCAGTTCTTCAAACTCTTCATCTGTAATTTCCTTAGGTGTATGCCCCAGCTTTTTCCCAAAGTTCATCAATAGCTCCTGCCTATGGGTCAGGTGAAAATCGCCGGGATCAATTCCATGTTCTTCCCGAAGCAGTCTTGCAAAATAGGTGGTACATACCAGGCAGTCATTGGATACGGAAACTGCGTATTCAAACAGATCACTGTCCAGTTTTCCGATCAGCGCCTGAAGATCATCGTCCAGCGCGTAGGACGCCACTTCCACCGCATTAAACGCATTTACGTTGTGAAGCAGCGTGCGCTTTTCGTTGGTAATCTTCCTGCCCTCCGCTATATGCTTCCAGATTGCTGCCTTTACTGCGGCGGGCGCCGTTTCCGGATCAATCTGTGAAATTCTACCCATAGCAATTCTCCTTCCCTCTCCATATAGTCAAGTGTTTTTTTCAGTAAAATCAATACTTCTTTGAGTCCTCATAATGAATGATGCTAAGGTTATGGAGTGATCTTTACCTCA
>CACYXH010000127.1 GCA_902778245.1 uncultured Lachnospiraceae bacterium
ACGGGATTTAACCCAGTTAGTGAATGATTTTACATGGTATCTGCGGAATTTGATGCTTTTAAAGGCATCAGACCAGATGGAAGACAGCCTTGATGTTTCCGCCGAAAACCTGGTATTGTTAAAAGAAGAGGCGGCTATGATCCGGGAAGATACGCTGATGCGCTATATCCGCATCTTCTCTGAATTGGCGAATCAGATAAGGTATTCTGCTAACAAACGCGTTCTGTTGGAAGTAGCATTGATCAAACTGTGCCGGCCTCAGATGCAGCGGGATGAGCTGTCCCTGCTGGAGAGGGTGCGCAGATTGGAAAAGGAGATAGAAAATGGCGCGGTAATGCCCGTTGCTCCCGGGGGAACAGGTGTGCAGCCTGCAGTTGGCTTGCCTGGTGCTGTGATGTTTCAGACAGAGACGAATGGGGAGACCTCTTTTCCGGAGGCGGATGTACCCAAAGCGGCTCCGGAGGATCTAAAACAGATCAAAGCCATGTGGAGCAGCATTATCGCAGGAGCCTCCCCACGGATGCGTCCGGTATTGGCTTCAGCGGAGTTGAAATTCAATTTGGCGGAAGGGGAGGAAAATCAGCTGTTTGTGGTGTTCTCCGATTTTCTGCGGCAGATTCTGGAAAAGACAGGAAAGAAGGCCGATGTCAGATTCCTTCTGGCAGCTGATGAGGGCATTCAGAATGTGCGGCTCGGTAAGATAGTGGATGAAGAAGCTCTGAAAGAGTTTATTCATATGGATATAGAGATAGAAGAATAGTGGATGATAACAGGAGGAAACAGGAATGGCAAAAAGAGGCGGTTTCCCGGGAGGAATGCCCGGAAACATGAATAATCTGATGAAACAGGCGCAAAAAATGCAAAAGCAAATGGAAGAAAACCAGAAAGCCCTGGAGGAAAAAGAATTTACGGCAGCGGCTGGCGGCGGGGCAGTGGAAGTGACGGTTTCCGGCAAAAAAATAGTGACAAAAGTAAAGCTGTCCGAAGAAGTGGTGGATCCGGAGGATATTGAAATGCTGGAGGATCTGATCATGGCAGCCACCAATGAGGCGTATCGCAAGGTAGAAGAAGAAGCCTCTGCCGCGATGTCCAAACTGACCGGCGGTTTTGGCGGCCTGGGCGGCGGATTTGGGTTTTGATCGGAGATAGCAAATGGATTACTACGGAAGTCAGATAACAAAACTGATTGAACAACTGGCATCCCTTCCGGGCATTGGGGGGAAATCCGCTCAGAGGCTGGCGTTCCATATAGTAAATATGCCTCAGGAGAAGGTAGAACAGCTGGCCGGTGCTATGGTGGATGCAAAAAAACATATCTGTTACTGTAAGGAGTGCTGTACTTTGACGGATCAGGAGATCTGTCCCATTTGCAGCAATCCGGTCCGGGACAAAAAGACTATCATGGTGGTGGAAAGTTCCAGAGATCTGGCGGCTTATGAGAAGACTGGAAAATATGACGGAGTCTATCATGTGCTGCATGGAGCCATATCGCCGCTTCTGGGCATCGGCCCGGGAGATATTCGGCTGAAAGAACTGATGCAGCGTCTGCAGGGGGATGTAAATGAGGTAATCATTGCCACCAATTCCAGCCTGGAGGGTGAGACCACGGCAATGTATATCAGTAAGCTGATCAAGCCCACCGGGATTAAAGTAAGCCGGATTGCCAGTGGAGTGCCGGTGGGGGGTGACCTGGAGTATATTGATGAAGTGACGTTGCTGCGCGCCCTGGAAGGCCGGGTGGAACTGTAGCATTAAATGATGCTGTGGGAGGCCGCTGTCATTCTGGCTGGACCGCAGGCGTATAAGATTCCCTGGGCGATGCAGCAGGCCAGACTTGTGACGGAGGACAGCCGGGTATTTTGCAATGCCATTTGTGCTTCGGGTATAGCGGTATTGATGATTCCTGTAATGTAGATATCTCCGATGGAGGACAGCTTTTTTCGTCTTCCAGATTCAGAGCGTGGACGGGAAAGTCTAGCGTGCCGTAGATGGAAAGATAGCGGTCACTGCCATAAGCATGCAGAAAGGTTCCCACCAGAGGACCGAGACTGTCCCCGGTGACCCGGTCTGTGCCGATGCACAATACCACGGGAGGAAGATCTGTTGCCGGGTGTTGCGAAATCAGTTCCTGCAAGCGATATCCTAGCTCAGGGACGGCCGTATATTTTTTTGCATTGATATAATAAACGGAGGAAAGATTTTTCATATTGCTTCCCCTTTTTAATGATAATTTCTCGGACAAAACCGGTTTCTTTAAGTATATCCAATTATTGTGGGCAGTATTCGGCAGATCATGTCGAAATGTTTTTGTATCAAAAAACAGAAAGTACTAAATTTTGCAGGACAAATTTAATATGATGTACTGTATAAGTTTCGGAAAGTTCTGGAGCCATTCGGAATGGAGAGCCGGAGGCTGCCGTAAAGGAGAGTCAGTATGAAACATGAGACGGTATTGCCTAAAAACATACGTCAGATAGGGGAAATACAGCAAGATAAAAAAGTATATCTGGAAGATTATGTCATGACTTTTATTCGCAAACGGGAAAAAGATGCTCAGGAGAAAGACTGCGCAGGCATCTTATTGGGAACAAAGGAACAGGGAGAGGCGGGAGTGTTCATGTTTGTGAAAGGTGCGGTGCATCTGGAAGAAGAAGAGGAGCAGGAACAGAAACGCCAGAGCTATTTCCCGGAACTGGAAGTACTGGGGTACTATGTGATTGGCACCATGGAAGAGGAAAAATTGGAAAAACTTATGGATCCGCCAGCTGCTTCGCCTTTTGTGATCTTTCACATTCAGGAGGGGGAAGAAAACGTTTACTGGTCAGAAGAAAAGCAATTTCAGAGACTTGGGGGTTACTTCATTTTTTATGAACGCAATCCGCAGATGCAAAAATATATGTCTGAGTGTACGGAACCTCAGAAGGTAGAAGAAGAGGAGGGAAGTTCAGATCAGGCCATTATTAATTTTCGGGAGAAAGTAAAAGAAAAGCACAGTATGAGCAGAAGAGGCGGAATGCGTTATCTTGCGGGTTCCTTTCTTACATTGACAATTTTAATGCTGGGTGTTACTATCATCAACAACTATGACAAGATGAAAGATATGGAGGAGACCATCTCCAGGATTTCTGTGGAACAGGAGCGGGAACGGCTGCAGATTGCGACAGCGAATGCAGAAGCAGAGAGGGCAGCGTCTTCGGAGAATGTTCAAACGGACAGTGATGCATCAGCGGCACCTGCGGAAAACGATATGTCAGATGACGATGTGGCTATGGTATCTTCAGGGAATACGCAAATATCCACTGAGGATGATCTGCCAGATGGTAGTGAAACTTCAGAGAATATCCAGGCTAGCGAAGATGAAGATGCGCTGGCGGCTGCATTGTCTCAGCTTTCGGAAGGAAGCGAAACAGCAGCGGCAAACTCCGATGCCGTTTTGCCGGAAGCGGGAGCCACACAATCCGCTCGGGCTCTTGCGGAACGAAATTATTCCGCAGAAACGGCAGAACCGTTGAACCAGAGTACATTTGGGAAAACGGACGAGATCGTGGCTTCTGCTCAGCGCCAATCTCAATCTGCCTACACTGTCCGCTATGGGGACACACTGGCAGACATAAGCCAAAGATATTATGGTAGTCTGGATATGGTAGAGGCAATTTGTGCCCTGAATGAGATTGACGATGCAAATATGATCGTGCCAGGTCAAAAAATAGTATTGCCGTAGGAAAAAATGTGCTATACTTAAATCCAGACAATGCACTAGAGAAGAACAAAGGAATTCATAGAATGAACAAAGATAGATGGAAAGAATATTGGGAATGGTTGAAGCCGAGGCTGGCTTTCCTGAAACCCTGGGATATGGATGAGGATGTGGGCGATGACCTGGAAGTGCGGGAGATGAGTTCCTTCGGCCGTCAGAATAGCTGGGGCAGCCGGGCGGAAACACCCCGGGAACGCACCCGCAGACGAAGGTACGCCATCATAACACTGACGGCATTGCTTGCCATTGTGGCAGGATGTTTTCTGTATTATAATGGACATCATTCATTTACGGAATACGTTGTCACTTCTACGACGGAAAATCTTGACATCGTCGGTACCGAATATACGATGCTTGGAAATTATATTGTAAAGTACAGCTCCGATGGTGTTTTCTGTGTGAACAGTCACAATGAGGTCAGATGGAGCGCTGCGTACAGCATGCAGACTCCCATTATTGACATGTGCGGACAAACGATGGTAATCGCAGAACAGCAGGGCAGGCAGGTCTATGTGGTGAATGAAGACGGACTGCTTGGAAGTTTTACTACCAGCCTTTCCATTTTAAAAGCGCATGTGTCAAAGCAGGGAGTGGTAGTCCTGATTTTGGAAGACTCGGATGTAACGTGGATTGAAATGTACGATGTTTCCGGGAACGAAATTGCCAAGATAAAAACCACCTTGCAGGATTCGGGATATCCATTAGATGTGGCTATTACACCCAATGCGTCCAGGATGATCGTGTCCTATCTTGGGGTTTCCGGGAGAACGTTATGCAGCAGGATTGCGTTCTATGATTTTTCCTCTGCTTCTGATTCTGATGAGAGCCATCTGACAGGCACGCTTGATTACACCGGACAGGTGTTCCCTGAGGTATACTATGCGGATGCCTCTACTCCGGTGGCGTTAAGTGATACAGGATTTGTAGTGTTTAAAAATAAAAAAACTCCGGAAGAAGAGACTTCTGTTGTTTTTGAAAAGGAAATTGTAAGTAGTTTCCATGATAGTGATAATATTGGCTTTATCTTTAATAATGAAGCAGCAGACTGCAGATATGAGATGGAGCTTTATCACTATAATGGAAAAATGGCGATGCGTAAAGAGTTTGACTGCAATTATACGCAGGTCAGGATGGATCGCGGAGAAATACTTTTATATGATGCCAAAAATTGTACGGTTTACACGGCTTCAGGGACCAGACGCTTTTCCTCTGATTATGAAAAACAGGTAGAATATTTTGCCAAGATACCAGGTTTCCGAAGATATATTGTGATTACCAATGACAGCTTAGACCGTATCCGTATCAGTTAGAGGAGAGTAAATATGAATATTTTAACAGTCGTGGTGTTGGCTGTATTTTTACTGTTTGCGGCCAACGGCCTACGCAAGGGACTTGTGAAGAAACTGGCAGGTATTGTAGCATTGTTGATATCATCCATTCTGGTATCTGTGGCGCTTCCTTATATTACAGATTTTTTAAAGGAACAAACACCGGTCTACGAGTACATCGTGGGGCAGTGTGAGACAGTGGTGAGCAAACAGGCGGCTTCTTCTGTGCTGGGAAACTCAAAACAGGGAAACGGACAAGGCAGCAAAGATTCCAGCCTTGACCGGGAACAGATACTAAATCTGGTGGATCAATATGGGTATCAGTATGGAGTAGATCGCTCCATGGCAGAAAATTTGAGTGATGCGCAGCTTCAGGAGCTTGCCGGCAGTTATTTGCAGTCTTATATTAACCAGTCTCTGGAGAAAGAGAGCGGATTGCAAGACGATGAGTCATCAGGCAATCTGCTCTCTATGACGAGAGTAGAGCAGACACAGCTCATTCAGAACCTGCCGATACCGGATTTCCTAAAAAATCTTATGTTAAATTACAACAACAGCGAGGGGTATAAAAAACTGAACGTAAATGACTTTGCGGGTTATACGGTGCAGTTCTTTGCCAACATTATCCTCAATATAATAGCGTTTATCGTTACTTTGGTGGTGGTGCAATTGATGATCTGGACGGTAATAACCGCTTTGGATATCTTTTCAAGACTGCCGATCATACATCTTATTAACCGGTTGGGCGGTTTGGCAATCGGCATTTTGCAGGGGCTTTTCGCCGTATGGATGTTTTTTCTGGTAATAGCCATATTTTCAGGTACCGAGATTGGCATGATGCTTATGAATATGATTGATCAGAGTACGATCTTGAAGCCAATGTATGAGAGTAATATGTTCCTGAAAATCATTGTCCAGGCGATTTCAAATATTTTGTAAAAAACGCTTGACAAAGAAAATGAAAATGATATAATAAAAGTCTACTGCGGTACGCGGTGGACTTTTCATTTATACATCAGATACAGATTAAAAAAAGATGAAAATAAATGAAAAAATGTCTTGACATTTACTTGAATTAGTGTTAAGATATTCAAGCTGTCGCAAAGAGATGAACATTTGCGACAGGGAGTACATTGATAACTGAACAGTGAAACAACCTTGAAAAATTCTAAAAGTTTTCGCGAATCACGAGGAGAGCGACATGCTTGCATGTCATTCGACGAGT
>CACYXH010000128.1 GCA_902778245.1 uncultured Lachnospiraceae bacterium
AGAAAAGAAGATAGCCAGGGAGCCGCTTTATAGCGGTAGCCAGTAAAAATGCTTGCAACACCCGCCTTTCAGGCGAGCAGTGTTAAGGCCCTTATGAGGACCAAAATTAAACCACCACTTGAAGTGGTGGTTGGTAACTTTGTCATCATGCCAAAAAAGGCGATCAGCCACATCCAGAATACGGCGCCTGGTCCGCCAATGGCGATGGCGCCGGCTACACCCACAATATTACCTGTGCCTACGGTAGCGGCAAGGGCGGTACAAAGGGACTGGAATTGGGAGATGGATTTATCCTCCGTGTGTTTTGTAACATGTTTGTCCCCAAAGATAGCGCCGATGGTGTTTTTTATCCAGTGGCGGAAATGGGAAACCTGAAAAAACTTTGTGAGGCAAGTCATCAACACGCCCACAAATCCCAGAAGGATCAGAGCGGGCCAGCCCCAGACAAGACCATTAATATAGTCGTTTACTTTGGTGATTGTTTCAATCATTAGAACACCTCTTTCATTCCTTATAATATTAGTATGACACATAAATAAGCAAAAAGGGAATGGTAATCCCGTGAAAACCACTCCCTTGTGACATAGACAGCTTAAGTATATAAGAAAAACAACGGAAAAGCAAGAAAAACTTATGAACAATTTGCAAATTTTTTGTTTTTCAAACATAAAACCAAAATATTTTTGATTTTTTTCCTTTATTTACAACTTCTGATAAAAACAGTATAATATGTGTTGGCATACGGACTAAGAAACATAGGAGGAAGTACGCAATGTGGGATATTATCCTGGATTGTATCATTGATACAGTAAAGCTGATACCATTTTTATTTTTGACATACCTGCTCATGGAGTATATTGAACACAAAACCAGCGAGAAGACGAAGACCGTGATCCGCAGAGCCGGAAAGATGGGTCCTTTGTTCGGCGGTCTGCTGGGGGCTGTTCCTCAGTGCGGGTTTTCCGCGGCAGCGTCCAGCCTGTACTCCGGCCGAGTGATTACCGTGGGAACACTGCTGGCTGTCTTTTTGTCTACTTCAGATGAAATGCTGCCCATCCTGCTGTCGAATCAGGTGGCGCTGACTACCATTTTGAAAATCATCATGATGAAAGCGGCCATGGGTATCGCGGCAGGCTTTATCATTGATTTTCTGTTTCGTAAATTTAATCAGAGAAAAATAGGAGAAAATATCCATGACCTTTGCGTTCATGACCATTGCCAGTGTGAGGAGAGCATTGTCAGATCGGCATTGACCCATACGCTGAATATTGCGGTGTTTATCTTTGTGGTTACGTTGGTTTTGAATATTGTGATCGGGGCAGTGGGTGAAGAAAATCTGGGCAATATGATTTTAAACCAGCCGGTCATCAGTGAAATCCTGGCCGGTTTGATCGGTCTGATACCGAACTGCGCCGCTTCCGTTGTTATTACCACCCTCTATATGGAGGGAGCGATGAGTCTGGCAGCCATGATGTCCGGCCTGCTGGTGGGGGCCGGCGTAGGACTCCTGGTGCTGTTTCGGACCAACAAAAATATGAAAGAAAATTTACAGATTGCCGGATTGCTGTATGGATGTGGTGTGATCTGTGGTATGATAATAGAAGGAGCAAATCTGCTGATAGGTTAAGGATAGAAAAGAGGTATTAGAAATGGATTATATGATCAGAGCTACGGCTGCGGATAATCACATCCGCGCTTTTGCGGCTACCACCAAAGAGATGGTTGAGACTGCCAGAGCCGCCCACAACACAAGTCCGGTGGCGACAGCAGCGCTGGGAAGGCTGCTGACCGGAGGCGTGATGATGGGGATCATGATGAAAGGCGATAAGGATCTGCTGACGCTGCAGGTGAAGGGTGACGGTCCTCTGGGAGGCATTACCGTGACTGCGGATGCAAAGGGACATACCAAGGGATATGTAAATCATCCTCAGGTGCTGCTGCATGCCAATGAGAGAGGGAAGTTGGACGTAGGCGGCGCTGTGGGGCGCGGCATGCTGCAGGTCATCAAAGATCTGGGAATGAAAGAACCCTATGTGGGAAGCTGTGATCTTCAGACTGGTGAGATCGCGGAAGACCTGACCTATTATTTTGCTGTGTCCGAGCAGGTTCCATCTTCTGTGGGTCTGGGCGTCCTGATGGAAAAAGACAATACGGTGCGCCAGGCCGGAGGGTTTATTATTCAGCTGATGCCGTTTACTCCGGACGAGATCGTGGATAAGCTGGAGCAGAAACTATCAGCGGTAAGTCCGGTCACCACTATGTTGGATGAGGGAAAAACTCCGGAACAGATTTTGGAAGAACTGTTGGGAGAATTCGGATTGGAGATCAATGAGAAGTCAGAAATTGCCTACCGCTGTGATTGTTCCCGGGAGCGGATCGAGAAAGCGCTGATCGGCATCGGGAAAAAAGACATCCAGGAGATGATCGACGATGGGAAGCCCATTGAGGTGAACTGTCATTTCTGCGGAAAAAACTATGAGTTCACGGTAGAGGAACTGGGAGAAATCTTAAAGAAAGCAGTAAGATAGATAAAAACGGAAAAACTTTAAGAATTAGAAAGGAAAGGTCTGGAAGATGAAAGACGGATTCATTAAGGTGGCTGCATTGACGGTGAAAATAAAAGTGGCTGACTGCATTTATAACGGAGAAATGATCTGCAAGCAGATTAAGGAAGCGTATGATGGCGGGGCGAAGATCCTGGTGTTTCCGGAACTTTGCATTACCGGCTATACCTGCCAGGATCTGTTCTGGCAGGAACAGCTGCTGCATGAGGCCAGAAAAACGCTGGGTCAGATCGTGGGGTTTACAAAAGGGATAAAGGCGCTGATCTTTGTAGGACTTCCCTGGGAGAAGGACGGAAAACTCTACAATGTGGCAGCGGCATGCTCGGACGGGAAACTGCTGGGATTGGTGCCCAAGCGCTATCTGCCCAATTACAATGAATATTATGAAGCCAGACATTTTTATCCGGGATGGGAAGAAGTTGTTTCTGTCTGGGAGGCGGGTGAAGAGATACCCTTCGGTATGAATCAGCTTTTTGTATGTGAAGAGATGGACGGTCTGACGGTGGCAGCCGAAATCTGCGAGGATCTTTGGGTTCCCTGTCCGCCCAGTACGGCTCACGCCATGGCAGGAGCCAATGTGATCGTAAATCTGTCCGCCAGCGTGGAAGTGACGGGGAAGAGCTCTTACCGTTCTTCGCTGGTGAGCAATCAGTCGGCAAGGCTCATCTGCGGGTATATCTATGCCAGCATCGGGGAAGGGGAGTCCTCTCAGGATCTGGTGTTTGGCGGTCACAATATGATCGCGGAGAACGGCGCTATGCTGGCCTCCTCCCCGCGGTTTACCACGGGAATTCTATACGGAGAGTTAGATATCCGCAGACTGCGGGCAGAGCGCCGCAGAATGACCACTTACGACAGTGTTTGGCCCCAGCATGGAACGGAAGCCTACATCCGCACTCCGTTCACTCTGGAACTGGAAGAGACGAAATTAACCCGCAGTTTTGACCCGAAGCCCTTTGTGCCTTCCGGAAAATCAGACAGAGATAAGCGCTGCGAAGAGATATTAACGATCCAGGCGCTGGGATTGAAAAAACGTTTGGAACATATCAATTGTCACCATATTGTAGTGGGTATTTCCGGTGGGCTGGACTCTACGCTGGCACTTCTGGTGATGGTGAAGGCTTTTGATATGCTGGGGCTGTCCCACGAAAATATCATTGCGGTGACGATGCCTTGTTTCGGCACCACCAGCCGCACTTACAATAATGCCTGCCTGATGACGAGAACGCTGGGCTGCACGCTGCGGGAGATCAATATCAAAGAGGCAGTAGATCTCCATTTTCGGGATATCGGGCATGACGGCAATGTGCAGGATATCACCTATGAAAACTGCCAGGCGCGGGAACGCACCCAGATCCTGATGGATGTGGCAAACCAGGTAGGCGGTCTGGTGATCGGTACCGGTGACATGTCGGAACTGGCCCTGGGGTGGGCTACCTACAACGGCGATCACATGTCCATGTATGCCGTGAACTGTTCTGTGCCAAAGACCCTGGTTCGCCATCTGGTGCGCTATTATGCGGATACCTGCAGCGATGAGGCACTAAGCAGCGTGTTGTATGATGTGCTGGACACTCCGGTCAGTCCGGAGCTTCTGCCCCCAAAGGACGGAGAGATTGCCCAGATCACGGAGGATCTGGTGGGTCCTTACGAGCTGCACGACTTTTTCCTTTATTATGTGCTTCGTTTCGGGTTTGCGCCCACGAAGATTTACCGCATCGCAAAGCTGGCCTTTGCCGGAGTGTATGAGGAAGATGTCATTTTAAAATGGCTGAAGACATTCTACTGGAGATTTTTTGCCCAGCAGTTCAAGCGTTCCTGCATTCCGGACGGACCGAAAGTTGGCTCTGTGGCGCTGTCTCCCAGAGGGGATCTGCGTATGCCCAGCGATGCCTGCGTGCGGATCTGGAGAGAAGAACTGGATGGATTGTATCGTGATTAGTTACATTATTGATGATCTTGACAGCTTTGCACAAGTTTGCTATAGTAGCCATGTTAAGAAGTCAGGATGAAATTCCATCTGATATGGATGGAGACGTAAGTAGAGTAGATATTGTACGTTAAGTGTCACACCCAGGGAAGATTATTGTGTGAACGAAGGATGATGAGATCATCCGCGTTATGGTGTCGCTTCCGCTGCTGCGTTTAAGAGGCAGGGTCTCTTTGCGCAGTTTGGGGAGCTGAGAGGATTCTTGGCGTTACATGGACTGTGAGTGATAGAGATTCTGCGTGGGTGGGATCTCTTTTTCTATGCTTTTTGATTCAGGAAACGCATTAATCCGCGTTTTCCTAAGATAATGGAAATGCGGAGAACAATCTGATGAGAGACAACGTATTAGTTTTGCAATAATGTGCGAAAACACAAGTTTAAAAGGAGGATGTTTATTATGGGCTTCAAATCTGACATTGAGATCGCGCAAGAGACTACCATGGCGCCGATCACCGAAATTGCGGAGAAACTTGGCATTGCGGACAAGTATCTGGAGCAGTACGGTAAGTACAAAGCAAAGATTGACTACAATTTGCAAGAGTCTGATGCCAAGAACGGAAAACTGATTCTGGTGACTGCTATCAACCCGACACCGGCCGGTGAGGGAAAGACCACCACTTCCGTAGGCCTGGCAGACGGTCTGAGTAAGATCGGAAAAAAGGTATGTGTTGCGCTTCGTGAACCGTCCCTTGGACCGGTATTTGGCGTGAAGGGCGGTGCAGCAGGCGGCGGATATGCCCAGGTAGTTCCCATGGAAGATATCAATCTGCATTTCACAGGTGATTTCCATGCTATCGGCGCGGCAAACAATCTGTTGGCAGCTATGATCGACAACCATATTTTCCAGGGCAACGCGCTGAATATCGACCCGAGAAAGATTACCTGGAGAAGATGTGTAGATATGAATGATCGTCAGCTTCGTTTCGTTGTTGATGGTCTGGGCGGAAGAACCAACGGCGTTGCAAGAGAAGACGGATATGATATTACGGTTGCGTCCGAGATCATGGCTGTTCTCTGCCTGGCTTCTGATATCAATGATCTGAAAGCCCGCCTGGCGCGTATCGTTATCGGTTACACCTATGGAAAACCGTCTGAGCAGAAACCGGTTACTGCCGGCGACCTGAATGCACAGGGCGCTATGACTGCACTGCTGAAGGATGCTCTGAAGCCCAATCTGGTACAGACCCTGGAGCATACCCCGGCCATCGTACACGGCGGACCGTTCGCTAACATCGCTCATGGCTGCAACTCGGTAACAGCTACCAAGATGGCTATGAAGCTGGCGGACTACGCGGTTACAGAGGCTGGTTTCGGCGCTGACCTGGGTGCTGAGAAGTTCCTTGACATCAAGTGCCGTATAGCTGATCTGAAGCCGAATTGCGTAGTGATCGTGGCAACTGTTCGCGCGCTGAAATACAACGGCGGTGTTCCCAAGGCTGACCTGAATGAGGAGAATCTGGAAGCACTGGAGAGAGGTATTCCGAACCTGCTCAAGCACGTCAGCAACATCACCAATGTCTATAAGCTTCCGTGTGTGGTTGCAATCAATGCATTTCCCACCGATACCAGGGCCGAACAAGAACTGGTTGAGAAGAAGTGTAAAGAGCTGGGTGTAAATGTGGTTCTGTCCGAAGTATGGGCTAAGGGCGGCGAAGGCGGCAAAGCTCTTGCAGAAGAAGTGGTGCGTCTGTGCGAAGAACCCAATGATTTCACCTTCAGCTATGAGTTGGAAGGCAGCATCGAGGATAAACTGAACCAGATCGTAACCAAGGTGTACGGCGGCAAGAGAGTAGTTCTGACTGCCAATGCTCAGAAGCAGGCGGCGCAGCTTGAAGCTATGGGTTACGGCAACGCACCGATCTGCGTAGCTAAGACGCAGTACTCTCTGACGGACGATCCCACGAAACTGGGCGCGCCGAAAGACTTTGAGGTAACAGTGAGAAATCTGAAGATTTCCGCAGGCGCGGGCTTTATCGTAGCCCTGACCGGTGAGATCATGACCATGCCTGGTCTTCCGAAGGTACCGGCGGCAGAGCGCATCGATGTAGATGAGAATGGAAAGATAAGCGGTCTTTTCTAAGGAAACGCTGATTT
>CACYXH010000129.1 GCA_902778245.1 uncultured Lachnospiraceae bacterium
GTGTCCGCTACGCATGACGGGTAGCGAGAGCGTTCTTCAGAAAACTATATTTATGCTGGGAAATGTTTTGTGCAACAGCCCAAAATAACAAAGAGGTCTCGAACCGGTTATTCATCCGTTCCCGAAACCTCTGGTTTTCCAGTCAGCTTCTTATTTCTCATGTTTTGTCCTATCCGTATTTTGCACTCTCATTTTTTCATTCCGATCAATCTGTATCAGTACCCCATCCTGAAACACCAGGCTCAGGGTTCCATATCGGAGCCCTTCCGCCTGCTTCTGGATCAGTTCAATCTGTTCTTTTGTGATCGGAGTCCTTTTTGTTTCGCCCATACTTCCACTTCCTCCTTATATTTATAATTTCCCACTCTACAACTCGGAGTAGGTAGCATATACCATATTGATATCGTGTTCTTCATCAAGAAATTCATTATCATGCGGTGTACCACATCGAAGCCGTTTCCCGGCACGATACGCCAACAGCTGATTCATAGGGAGAGGAACCCAGGCTCCCTCCCGGAGCGGTTTTGTAGCAAAGACGCTGGTACCATTTTGATTCCACTCATACAGGGAAGCTCTGTAATTTGTGTGAACATACATCAGTTCCCCATCGTAGATCAAAAGATTCAGTTTATTATTTCTTGACAGTTCTACCATCATTTTGTCGACAATCTGAAAACGTTCCTCCGCGTTCGGTTCCGTTCCGTCTGCAAGGATTCTCTGATTAATCTGGTCAACGAGATATAACAGCAGTTCCTCGCTGTCAGTGGTTCCTTTCTGGAGCTTTGAAAAACGAGTCACTGCATCCGGTTCAAACAATGTACCGTTGTGGACCAGAGTCCAGGTTCGCCCGCCAGCGTCGTCCCATACAAATGGATGGCAGTTGGAATAATCCATATTTCCAATGGTAGCTGCCCGAATGTGGGCAAAAATATTCTCTCCCTCCACACTCTCCGAAAGACGATGTTTAAGGTATCGGCTTCTGGTGGCTTTCAGCGGTTCTTTCTCAAGGGTCACAGCGCCTCTGCGGAAGACCACCAGGCCCCATCCGTCCGGATTTTTCTCACTGTGGCTGAAGAAATCTTCCAGCAGGCTGTTCGCCTGAATGATATTTTGGGAACATACCCCAAATAACTCACACATGAATCTCCTCCTGACGTCGATATGCAAATTCTAATCCGCGTTTTACATAGTCTTTGCCGAAACGCTGCCTCACCTGATATGCGTAGCGTTCCTGCGGTTTTTCCAGTTTATTTCTTTGGTACTCCAATATCTTTTTAACTTCATCGGAATATCCATCGAAATACTTCTCCATATCCGATAGCACTTCATCAAGGGCTGTTTTTACTGAAACAGAAGAACCATCTCTCTTTGCAATCTTTGCCAAAGAAATATCATAACGGGCGGAACTCTTAAAATTCTGCACTGCCTGTATCTGATCGCCGCAGGTTAATGACTTAATTTCAATCGCAGAAAGCCATATAAAGAACAACTGCATAAACGCAACATCCGTCACTTCTATTCCGCTCTTTGCAAAAGGATTAAGATCGACCATGCGAAATTCAATGTGATCGATGCCTCTTTTCCTGAGCCCCTCCAGCGTATATTTCCCTGAAGGCTTTAAACGTACCGGATAATACAGCTCTCGGGCGGCTTTCAGTATTCCATCCCGGACATAACGTTCCATGCTGTCGGCATACGCATTGATACTTGTATATTCAAACACAGGAGTAAAATGGTTCCAGTACCCCAGCTCACTGCAGCGAAGAGAAGCAAATCCGATAAACTCTGTATCCCCCAACCGGTCTTTTTCATAAAAAGAACTGTCTATCAGCGGACTGGCCGCCATCAAGGGAACTAATGCCCAGCCGTAGGCAACCGTCTTTTCTGCCAACTCCAGATAAAATTTATTTTTGTATTCCCGGTAATCAGAGCCTCCATCCAGTTCAAAATTCCGTTTGATCAGTTCCTCCGCAAAGGAGTAATTGAAGTGTATCCCGGAGTATGTCATCTTATATCTTCCATAACGCTCCGATAAATACTCCCGATATATAGTACTCTTTCTTTCCTCACCGTGATACTGCGCAATACGGATGTCTTCTTCCCCTCGAAGATAAGGAGGATTAGAAAAGGGCCAAAGAGTCTCCCCACTCTTCGTATCCAGAAGACGGTTTTGAACTATTTTAAGATATCCTGTCAACTGCTCTACGGATTTCTCCGGACTGTTTTCCGGAGAGGTATTAATCTCCACCTGATCCTCGCTGTAGTCTTTAACAATATGAGCATCCCCTGGAAAAGGATGCTCTGTCCGCGCAAGGGTCCCATCCGCCTTAACACGGTATGTCTCCAATTCCAATCCTATTTGCCCTTCTAATTCATGACTGTGTATCACGCTGTCTTCCACATGCAATACCATAGTTTTCCCTCAATGAAATATACCCATAAAAAAACAGATGCTTTTGTGCACCTGTACCCCGACGAAACTTATCTTACGTTCTTCTTTCGGTAAGTTTTAAGATCTGCCATAACAGAGCGCACAACAAACGGCCGTATGTCCGCAACACATACAGCTATATGTATCGTTTATTTTGTTATCTGTCTTATTTACCGAATAAACCAGCTCCATTTAATTCCTATCCCTATCTTTCCTACTTGTTAAGTAGTATATTAACTCATATTATTTATTTTGTCAACCCTAAATCCAGCCAATGACTGGTGGTGATCCACTCGGTAAAAATAACCGGTGATCCGCTTTAATGCTTCCTCTATCGCTATATCCAGATCGAATACAACAATTCCCCTCTTTTCCAGTGCCTTGCGGGCCTGAAACCCGACTTTGCCGCAAAGCAGCGCGCGGCAATCATCAATCACCTGTATTTTCACATCGTGACCGCCGCTTCCACAGCCGCCACCGCCGCAGGAAGACGCGCAGCCGGCTGCTTTTCCTGGTTCCGGATGATCTGCCCCTCTTACGCTCCTGCGCTCTTCCAGAGAAAAGCTGCCGTCCTCCGATACCGCAAATACCAAAAATTCCTGTGCGCTCCCGAAAGATCCGTCGATCCGCAACCCATCCGAAGATACCGCTGCGATCCTGTATACCGGAGTTCTTTCATCAGTCTCCGTGTCCGCTTCTGATTTCTCTCTTATTTTTTCTGCCATCCGTTTTCCCCTAATTTACTCTGCAACGACAAAGGAGGCTATAAACACTGTCTGAACAATGTTTATAACCTCCAGTTGTCTAGTCGGCTCTAATTCCTACTTATTCGATAAGTATCATATGTATTATTGGAATTATAACCGCAATTTTTCGTTCTGTCAACCTTAATTATACTTGAGTTTCGTATTTTTTAGCACTGTGGCACAATATATAGAAATTTAATGCTAAATTTTTAAAAATACAAGGAAACTTCAGATACCTACCAAATGAAACGTGATATTATGTCTTTTTCAGGGACTTCTTTCACTAGCTTACCTAATTTCACATCATACCCGCAGAAAAAATTTCAATACATATCCCTGAGTAATGTCTCAGGGATATAAAAGAAAACTTGCCTTTGTGTATGGATGGTATACACAAAGGCAAGAACAACATCTTGTTGATGCAGGCATTTTTTTATGAATCGAAAAACTGGCGGCCATCCTCGGTTACTAGCCTTTTAGCTTTCGGATACTCAAAGATTTCAGGTTTTTCGGAATTTGAAGCCAGGTAGTCTACAAATTGTGCCGCGTACCATTTTGCCATGCCAAGGTTATGCATGGTACAATTACCGCAGTTATCTGGTGTTGCACCGGGAACATCCTCTGCATCCTTAACCGATTTGAAGGCTCTCAATAACAGTTCATATATCTCCTTCGGAGGGCGATTTCCTTTGAGAATAAGGTAAAATCCGGTCAGGCATCCCATCGGTCCCCAGTAAATGATTTCATTTTTCCAGTCGGGCTCATTCCGAAGAAAAGTGGCTATGATGTGTTCTAGGGAGTGCATTGCAGCCACATCGACTGCCGGCTCAATATTCGGTCTTGTGACCCTTATGTCGTAGGTTGTAACCATACTGTCACCGACCGTATCTTCTCTGCTGATGAATATCCCCGGCACAATTTTTGTATGGTCAACGGTAAAACTCGGTATTAAATCCATATCAGGACCTCCTTTTGATTTTTGTAAGGACATTTATGTCCTTGTCAGAAATGGTAGAGAGCGTACCAGTGATAGTCACCATAACGCTCGTTATTCTATCGCCAAATTCTACACATTTTGTGTACGTTTTTCAAATGACGGGGATTCCATCTCCGCGAAGAGCAAATCCTCATATTAATAATTATAGCACCCTTTGGGTGCTATGTCAATCCCATCGGCTTTTGACTCAGGGTTGTTTCGCGAAGATCTCCGGCATAGCCATATCCTCTCTCTTTGAAAAGGACGGCATGCGTCCGCTTCGCTCCCGCATGCCTTTTTATTCACA
>CACYXH010000130.1 GCA_902778245.1 uncultured Lachnospiraceae bacterium
ATGATGCTTCTATATGGCTGGAAGGATATCAGGCCGTGGTGCTGCTGCTTTAACAGAAAATTTCTGTATATGGGATAAAAGTTACAACAAAATATTGTTTTTTTTAGATTCGTCAAGTTGGAAAATTGAACAAAATAAACAAAAGAGATTTGTAGAATGTGTAAAAAATGCTCACAAATCTCTTTCTTTAATGGAAACCTCTTGTCATTTTTTGAAAAAGTGGTAAAATCTCAATATAAAATATGTGCAAGATGACACGTTTTGCAACGGGATTATAAGGAGGGCTTTTATGAACAAGAAAGTAGTAACTTTAGTACTGGCTGGTGCTATGGCAGCAGGTCTGTCTACCACAGCAATGGCAGATCTTCGTCTGGTTAATGGTAAGATCGAAGTAGATGCGGCCTTGAAATCTCTGGCAGCAGCTTACGAGGAGGAGACCGGTGTCCACGTTGAAATCGAATCTATGGGCGGCGGCATCAACATTCAGGATACCCTGAAAGGATATTATCAGGCTGACAATATGCCCGACATTTTCGTAAACGGTGGAGACGCAGATTTCGCAAACTGGGAAGGCCTGCTGGCTGACATGAGTGATGAAGCATGGGTTCAGGATACCGCAGCTGCATATGTTGATGCTAATGGTGCTGTCATTGGTTTCCCGTACACCACAGAAGCAATTGGTCTTGCTTATAATGCGGATATTTTGGAAAAAGCAGGAATTGATCCGGCAGAATTGACCGGCCCGGAGGCTCTGAAAGCAGCTTTCGAAACTTTGGATGCCCAGAAAGAAGAACTTGGTCTTACAGCAGTGATCGGCTACTGTGCAGAAGCTACCAACCTGTATTGGTCTACCGGCGCTCATCTGTTTGGCGCATATCTTGATTCCGGACTTGACCGTGACGACACCACATACTCTGATCTGCTGGCTGATGGCGGACAGATCGATGTAGATCGTTTCACTCATTACGCAGAGATGGTTGATCTTTTCAATCAGTACTCCGATCCGGCTCTGCTGGTATCCGGCACTTATGATCAGCAGGTTCTTGGATTTGCAGGCGGCAAATATGCATTTGTTACTCAGGGTTCCTGGATTGGCGCAACTATGACATCTGATGATGCTGATGCTTATGCTGAGGCTGGTAATTTTACAGTTGGGATGGCTCCGTACGCATTCGAGGACGGTATCGACACGATCCTGACCAACTCCCCGTCTTGGTGGTCTGTATTCCAGAATGACAACACAGAAGAGGCTCTGGCTTTCCTTCAGTGGTGTGCAGAAGATGGCGGACAGAAATTCCTGGTTGAAGACGCTTAGCCCATTCGCTTCCTGCGCATACGTAGCAAATGATCCGTTTGCTCAGACGATTTCTGATTACACAGCTGCAGGCAAGACCTCTTCCTGGCATTGGCTTCTGAACAAGAGCGGTCTGGATCAGAACGTTCTCGGTTCTATCTATAACGCATTTGCACAGGGCGCTATGGATGTACAGGGCTTTGTAGATACTGTACAGCAGAGCCTGGCGCAGTACTATGCAGAGTAATATTTATTAAGAAAGCAGTTATATCAGTATAAACTGACTGTGGGCGGCGACTTGTGTCGCCGCCCACATTTTGCGCAAGTAAAAGAAGGGAGTAAAGTATGAAATCAGTTGCACAGGGCAATAAACCCCTATCCATTATTCTCTTTTTGGGTGGTATCGCGTTGATAGTAGGAGCGCTGGTTCTTGATTGCATGGGAAGCAGCTATGAATACCGCGGCGCTATGCTGGTCTGCGGAATAATCGGCTTTTTTCTCGGCTTGTACCTGATTCCAACCAAAAAGCATCACAGGAAGATCGTTTACTTTATTTTCCTGTTCCCGTTGCTCTTTACATTTTTAGTAACGGTTATTTTCCCGCTGGTTCTCGGTATTGGCTATTCTTTTACTGACTGGACTGGCATCAAATTCTCCAAATTTGTGGGATTTGAAAATTATATTTCCATGTTCAAGGATCCGGCATTTATCTGGTCGGTTTTGCTGACCTTTATTTTTGTGGTTCTGAATATGATTCTTGTGAATTTGATCGCGTTTCTGCTGGCATTGCTTTGTACATCCACTGTTAGGGGTATTGGTTTTTTCCGGACGGCCTATTTCCTGCCGAACCTGATCGGTGGTATTGTTCTGGGCTATATCTGGCAGTTTGTATTCAGCAATGTGTTGATCTCTATTACCAAGACCTCCTGGCTTTCCCAGACTAATATGGCGCTGTTTGCCATCGTCATCGTGTATATCTGGCAGTATGCAGGTTATATTATGCTGATTTATATCACCGGTCTGACCCAGATCCCAGGGGATGTGCTGGAGGCTTCCTCTATTGACGGGGCTAATGCAATTCAGACGTTGTTCCGCATCAAACTTCCTATGATTGCGTCCACCATCACCATCTGTACATTCCTAACGTTGACCTCTGCATTCAAGCAGTTCGATGTAAACATGGCTTTGACGGGAGGCACCGGTTTTGTTCAGAACTTTATGGGATCGATCGTCACTACGGGAACTCAGATGTTGGCTCTGAATATCTATAATACAGCCATCCGCCAGAACAATTATGCACTGGGGCAGGCAAAGGCCGTGCTGTTCTTTATTATTCTGGCATGTGTATCTCTCATCCAGGTTCGTGTGTCCAATAAGAAGGAGGTGGAGATGTAATGAAAGGCGCTAGAAGAACGAAAAACATTATTCTTGGCATTATTGGTATCCTTATCGCTGCTTACGTACTTTTTCCATTCTATCTGGTGGTAATGAACTCTTTTAAGGCTCAGACCAGCATTGTGGAAAGCCCCGTTAGTTTGGCGGGGGCATCGGTTGCACAGTTGTGGGAAAACCTGACCAAAGTTGCTTCAAATTCAAACTTCAATTTCTGGTATGCATTTGGAACTTCCGCGCTGATCACGGTGATCTCCCTGGTGTTGCTGGCGGTGTTCGGCGGAATGGCAGCCTGGGTTATCAGCCGAAACAACAAGAAAAAATGGGCGACCGCTATTTATATGGTATTTATCGCATCCATGATCATTCCGTTCCAGGTGGTAATGCTTCCTCTGATCTCCACATTCCGTGATGTGGGAAAATTTGTGGGCATCAGTATGCTTCAGTCCATTCCGGGTATCGTATTTGCGTACTGTGGATTTGGCGGAGCCATGACCGTATTTATCCTCACCGGGTTTATCAAGGGCATCCCTTATGAGCTGGAAGAGGCGGCATCCATCGATGGCTGCTCTCCGGAAGGAACATTTTTCCGCATTATTTTCCCGCTTCTCAAACCGGTAATCACTACCGTTACTATTCTGAATGGTATGTGGATCTGGAATGACTATCTGCTTCCGTCCCTGATGCTTGGTCAGAATGGTAAAGTGAAGACCCTTCCGGTGGCAGTGCAGGCTTTCGTTGGTTCCTACGTAAAACAGTGGGATCTGATCCTGACCGCTGCGTTGCTGGCGATTCTTCCGATGATCATTATCTTCATGTTTGCTCAGAAGCAGATCATGAGTGGTATGGTAGAAGGCGCCGTGAAGTAATTAAAATGGAAAGGCTGTCTGCCTAAGAAGACTTCAAGTTTCCATATATCCTGTGTTCGGACGGTGCTGTTGACATCCGTACGTCTGAGTCGGATTGCATCCGCCTCCGATCGGACATATGTCACGCATAGCCGTACACACGGATACTATGGAAACTTTTTGCATTCTTAGATAGACAGCCCTTTTGGTTTGCATTTTTTCTGGCACTATTTAATTACTTTGATCCAGCCTTCCGGCGCCTGGATGCGTCCCATCTGGATGCCGGTGAGGGTGTCATACAGTTTCTTTGTGACTGGTCCCATTTCTTCCATGCCGCTGGGCAGGCAGATTTCTTTGCCGTGATCCACGATCTTGCCCACCGGAGAGATGACTGCGGCGGTGCCGCACAAGCCGCACTCAGCGAAATCCTTCACCTCATCGAAGAATACTTCCCTCTCTTCCACTTCCAATCCCAGATACTCTCTGGCTACATAGATCAAAGAACGGCGGGTGATAGATGGCAGGATGCTGGGGGACTTGGGGGTAACGACTTTGCCGTCTTTGGTGACAAACAGGAAGTTGGCTCCGCCGGTCTCCTCTACCTTTGTTCTGGTAGCGGCATCCAAATACATATTCTCGTCAAAGCCCTGCCTGTGAGCATCCATGATGGCATATAAGCTCATTGCGTAGTTCAGTCCTGCTTTGATGTGACCGGTTCCATGGGGAGCCGCACGGTCATAATCACAGACACGAATGGTGATGGGCTTTGCGCCGCCCTTAAAATATGGCCCTACCGGGGTGGCAAAGATGCGGAACTGATATTCATCCGCTGGTTTTACACCGATGACGGCATTGCTGCCGAACATGTAGGGGCGGATATAGAGTGTTGCGCCGGAACCATAAGGCGGTACATAAGCTTCGTTGGCTTCGACAACAGAAACTACAGCGTCTACCCATTTGTCTTCCGGATATACCGGCATTTCCAACCGTTTACAAGTATCGCTCATGCGGGCAGCGTTCAGATCCGGTCGAAATGTCACAATATGACCGTCTTCAGTAGTGTATGCTTTCAGTCCTTCAAAACAGGTCTGTGCGTACTGAAGTACACAGGCACACTCGCTGATGGTCACGTTCGGATCCGAAGTAAGGACTCCCTCATCCCAGGCACCGTTTTTGTAGTTGGCAACAAATCTTTTGTCTGTCTGGATATAACCAAAGCCCAGACTGGACCAATCAATGTTTTTCTTTTCCATAATACCACGACTCCTTTATATATTCCTTTATGTATTCTTTCAACAGTTTACCACTGTGAGCGGGGGAGCGTCAAGATTTCTACAATAAAATGCTTTCTTAAAAAAATTCCTTATCCTGTCACTTGACACAGTTTCAAAAAGATTCCACAATGAAGATACAGATAATTACGATTGGGGAAAACTTGTTATAATGCAAAAGGATGTAACCTATACCGTAACAGAGCAGGAAACGGGCCAAAAAATAGAGACTATTTTGAAGCAGGGGCTGTCACTGACGAAAAATCAGATCAAAAGCGCAAAATTTCGGCCGGATGGCATCTGCGTAAATGGAAACCGGGCGCGGATTTCAACGGTGGTATTTAGCGGTGATGTTGTAAGCGTACAGCTGGAGACAAAGGAGACAGCGTCAGGTCATTTGGAGGCCGCACCTGGGGATGTGAAGATCCTATACGAAGATGAGGATCTGCTGCTGGTCAATAAACCGGCAGGCTTAGTAGTACATCCGGCTCACGGACATTATGATGATACGCTGGCCAATCATCTGATGTATTATTTTAAGCAGCACGGACTGCGTGTTTGCGTCCGGGCAGTAGGAAGACTGGATAAGGATACTTCCGGGATCGTGTTGTTTGCAAAAAATAAGGTGGCCGCGGCAAGGCTTTCCGGGCAAAATGCGATAGAAAAAGAATATCTTGCCCTGGTGAATGGCAGGTTTGCCAAGACAAATGGTTGTATCAAATTGCCCATAAGGAAAAAGAATGGAAGCCTCAATCAAATGGAGATTTCCGATGATGGTAATTACTCCGTGACCCATTATCAGGTTGTGGGGGAATTTGCAGAC
>CACYXH010000131.1 GCA_902778245.1 uncultured Lachnospiraceae bacterium
TGAAATTTTTAAACGGGATCGATACAATCACGCCAGCCCCAACTCTGCCCAGACGGAGGCGGTGATGGCCGGGGCGCTAAGCGTACAGCTGGCAGGCGACGCCTGGTACTTTGGAAAACTGTATAAGAAAAAAACAATAGGGGATGACAAACGGCCCGTACAGCCGGAGGATATTCCCAGGGCAAATCGGCTGCTTTATGCTGCTGCGATCCTGACCTTGGGAGCGTTTTCTCTGATACGGTGCATGGTATCCTTGGCGGTGTAGGGGATTGCGAAACGCTTACTCCGGGGTTTTGAAATCACCTGAAAATGGATTGAGAGGAGAACATATGCAGGTTCACGGCGGTGATATCTACGAAAAAGAATATCGAATGGATTTTTCTGCCAACATCAATCCTCTGGGGACGCCGCCGAAGGTGATGGAGGCAGCGTGCGAGGGGGTGCGCCTTTCCACGGCCTACCCTGATATCCGGTGCGGCAAGCTGCGGCAGGCGATCAGTGAGACTGAGCAGATACCGGAGGACTGGATCATCTGCGGTAATGGGGCTGCAGAGTTGATTTTTGCCCTGGCTCTTGCTGTAAAGCCCGGGAGGGCTTTGCTGGTATCTCCCGGTTTTGCGGAGTACGAGCAGGCCTTGCGGACGGTGGATTGTCAGATCGAGTTTTACGAATGCGACAAGGCGCACGGCTTTGCGCTGCAGGAGGATTATCTGGAGAGGATCACGGGCGATCTGGATATTATTTTTCTGTGTAATCCCGGGAATCCAACGGGACTGCTGATACCGCAGAAACTTCTGGAGAAGATTGCGCGGCGCTGCCGGGAAAATCATGTTTTGCTGGTAGTGGACGAATGTTTCAATGGGCTTTTGCTGCAGGGGGAACAGGTGACAATGAAAAGATATCTGGAGGAGATGCCGGGACTGTTTCTTTTGAATGCATTCACAAAGCTATATTCCATGGCCGGTCTGCGGCTGGGTTATGGACTGTGCAGTGATAAAAAATTGCTGGAGCGAATCAGCCGGGTGACACAGCCTTGGAATGTATCGGTTCCGGCGCAGATGGCCGGAGCCGCGGCTGTGAAAGAACGGGAATTTGCGCGGCAAAGCCGGGAATATATTGCCCGGGAGCGGGAGTTTTTAAAACAGGGTCTGCAAAAATTAGGGGCAACGTATTATGATTCCCAGGCCAATTATATTTTCTTTGAAGGACCGGATGATTTATATGAGAAATGTCAGGAACAGGGCATTTTGATCCGGGATTGCAGAAATTACAGGGGACTGATAGCAGGGTATTACCGGATCGCGGTGCGTACCCGCAGGGAGAATGAGGAACTTCTGAATGTATTGAAGCTGGTTGGTTTTGCGGATGCATAAGGAAGAAACAAATCATTCGAAGAAACCGGAAAAGAGGAAAAAACATGGCAAAAGCAATTATGATACAGGGCACGATGTCCAATGCCGGAAAAAGCCTTCTGGCGGCAGGGCTGTGCCGGATCTTCAAACAGGACGGATACCGGGTGGCGCCGTTTAAATCCCAGAATATGGCGCTCAATTCCTTTATTACGGAAGAGGGGTTGGAGATGGGCCGGGCCCAGGTGATGCAGGCGGAAGCAGCAGGGATCAAACCGTCGGTCTATATGAATCCGATCTTGCTAAAACCCACCAACGACACGGGAAGCCAGGTGATCGTCAACGGGGAAGTGCTGGGAAACATGCCTGCCAGGGAATATTTTGCCTACAAGAAGAACCTGATCCCGGATATTATGGACGCCTATCACAAGCTGGAAGAGGAGTACGATATCATTGTGATCGAGGGAGCAGGAAGCCCGGCGGAGATCAACCTGAAACAGGATGATATCGTGAACATGGGGATGGCAAAGATGGCCAAAGCCCCAGTGCTGCTGGTGGGAGATATTGACCGGGGAGGGGTATTTGCCCAGTTAGTTGGAACGGTGGCCCTTCTGGATGAAGATGAGCGGGGCATGGTGAAAGGACTGATCATTAATAAATTCCGGGGAGATAAGACGATCCTGGATCCGGGAATCAAGATGCTGGAGGAAAAAGCGGGGATCCCGGTGGTGGGGGTAGCTCCCTACCTCAGTATTCAGGTGGAGGATGAGGACAGTCTGACAGAGCGGTTTGGTAAAGATCAGGAGGTGAACCTGATCGATATTGCCGTGATCCGCCTGCCCAGGATTTCCAATTTTACGGATTTTAATCCCTTTGAAATGATAGAAGGCGTTTCTCTGCGTTACGTAAAGCTTGCAGGAGAATTAAAGCACCCTGATATGATCGTTCTTCCGGGGACAAAAAATACCATGGAAGATCTTCTGTGGATGCGCCAGAATGGCCTTGAGGCGGCCATCTTAAAGGAAGCCAGAGCAGGCTGCGTGGTGTTTGGTATCTGCGGGGGGTTCCAGATGTTGGGAGAACAGATCAGCGATCCGCAGGTAGTGGAGGCAGGAGGCGAGATCCGGGGAATGGGACTGCTGCCCATGGATACGGTATTTGCCGGAAACAAGACAAGAACCAGGGTCAGCGGCCGGTTTCAGACCATGGATGGCGTCCTTGGGGCCTTGTCAGATGTGGAAGTGGAAGGATATGAGATCCATATGGGAAAAACCAGCTTCCGCGGCGAAGGACAGTCTTTGACCAGACTTTCCGCCCACAGCGGACATTTGACAGAAGAAAAGCCGGACGGCGCTTTCCTTGGCAATGTATATGGAACCTATGTGCATGGCATTTTTGACAAAGAGCAGGTGGCCGGAAAAATGGCCAAGGCTCTGGGGCAAAAGAAAGGGCTGGATCTGTCGGGCAGTGCGGCGGTGGATTTCGCCGCGTTCAAGGAAACCCAGTATGACCTGCTGGCAGCGGGGCTGAGAGAAAACCTGGACATGGATAAAATCTATGAGATCCTGGAAATGGGCTTGTAGAATGGTATATTTTGCATTACATGCAAGGAATTATACACGTATTAGGAAAACGCTGATTAATGCGTTTCCTTAGAATGAGTTGAGAGGATCAGAATACGAGAGGGTAATCACGTGAAAATAGAACTGGAAAAAGTAGAACCTATGGAAATTGAACGCCGCAGTTTTGAGATCATTACCCGGGAACTGGGTGATAAGAAGCTGATTCCGGGGACGGAATTGATCGTAAAGCGCTGCATCCATACCAGTGCGGATTTCGACTATGCGGACAATCTCTGCTTTTCAGAGAACGCCGTGGAGAAAGCCCTTGAGGCTATTGCCGGCGGAGCCAGTATTGTGACGGACACCCAGATGGCGAAAGCGGGTATCAATAAAAAAGCCCTGGCCCGCTGCGGGGGCCAGGTACACTGTTTTATGGCAGACGAAGATGTGGCGGCGCTGGCCAGGGAGAGAGGCACGACCAGAGCCACCACCAGCATGGACAAGGCTGCGGCGATGAATGAGAACTTCATTTTCGCTATTGGCAATGCCCCCACGGCACTGGTGCGTCTCTATGAACTGATAGAAGAAGGGAAGATAAATCCGAAGCTCATTATCGGAGTGCCGGTGGGGTTTGTGAACGTGGTACCGTCTAAAGAACTGATCATGCAAACGGAAGTTCCTTATATCGTGGCCAGAGGACGCAAAGGAGGCAGCAATATCGCTGCCTGTATCTGCAATGCTCTGCTGTATATGCTGAACAATGAAAGGTAAGTCACTCTATAGAGACCGGAAGATAGCTGTCATCTTCCATCCCCTGAAGCGCTACCGTACCGGTCGTTTCAAATTCTTCTTTTAACTGTTCAAATTTTGTTTTTCTTTCCTTCAGATAATCATTAATGTTATCTTTGGTAAGATAGATACCGAAACCTTCATAGGAAGACTGCCCGTACATGGTGTTGACCATAAGGTCGGCGACATTGTTGTTATAATGCTTCCGGTTTACAAAATTGTAGGGATTCATATTAATATCGTTGAAATCACTGAAATCCCATACATCGGTGATGGTAACCAGTTCGTTCAGATAAGCGTAATACCGGTCGCACTCATACGAGTCCCGCTCACCGATAAAACCGGGGCCGATCACTACATTCAGCGTGACATTGTTTTCCTCACAGAGAGTTTTGATCTGCCGCAAGGCATTCAGATTGTCCTCATAGGCCGGGGCGCTGGATGCCTTTTTTTGCTGGAACATTTTCTTCAGGTGTTTGTTAAAGTTGACCGTCACGTTGCGGAGGATATATTTTTCCGGGTCAGCCAGCATTTTTTTGTAGGAACGGAGACGGTTTCTCTCGCCATTGGTGATATCATCCAGCAGTGAGTCGTCTGTTCCTTTGTTTATATTCTC
>CACYXH010000132.1 GCA_902778245.1 uncultured Lachnospiraceae bacterium
CAATCTGATGCAACATCTGACAGATTACTATATACTGTACCTTCTTTTAATTTGCAGAATTTTTCTGAAATATGGGACGGGTAATGTGATGAATAACAGCGTAGATTAACGGCAATCGACCAGCTCATCACATCAGGTAATTGGACTGGTGATATTCCTTGTATTGTGCGTGATCTTGCCGAGTATGATCTGCCTCTTTCCGATAATGCTAAGGAGATGTATGCCATTATCCGGACGAACCGGTTTAACAGACGGATGTCGGACGCTGATCTGATGTTTGAGGCGCAGGAGTGGGAGAAGATCATAAAAGAATTGAAGAAAAATGGGGTGACAGAGTTACCGATCGGGAGAGATGAGAACGGAAATGATATCAATATCGCACTGGAAGGTCGGACAAGGGAAATCGTTTCCCAGACAATGCAAGTGTCAAATGGACAGTTGGCGAAGATTAATTTTATTAAAACGCATGGAATCCCCGAACTGGAAGAGGCAATCCGGGAGGAGCGTCTGAGTATCGCGGTGGCATACCAGATAGCAGCCATGGAAAAAGATGAACAGAAAGCTCTTATGGAAGCGTATCAGGATGGAAAAATCGAGGCCACTCAGGTAGCGAGCTTTCAGAAAGAGAAATTTATGGAAGAATCCGAAGAAGAAACCGCAGAAGAAACATCCATTTTGGAACCGGCAAGTGTTTCCGAGGGAGAGGAGCTGGCAATGAACCTGGATGATTCTTCCGCTCAAAACGATTCAGAAAATATGTATGATTTAGATGTAGTACTGTATATCCGCCAGGAAATGGAGGAGAAATATGTTTCTCTATGTGAGGACAAGAATATTCCTGAAATCCAAAAGCTCCGTCAAAAAATAATAGTGGATGCCCTTGAGCATTATTCAAGTTATTTGTTGTCTGATAAAAGATGAGAGAATTTTGCATAAGATACGAGATCAGTAGGTAGAAAGATGGAAAGAGAGATGGAGAAAGGATCAGAAGAAATCAAGCGTTTCCTAGATTTTATCCGGAGCAGTGATACTCTGTACAAAATGGCTTTTGAGGCCGTAAGAGTGGAAGACAAGCGCACACAGGATCTTTTGCACGCAATCGAGTTTGTAACATCGTCAAAGGAACAACGCAGGATTGGCGCAAAACTACGGGATAGCAGAAGGACCAGACGGCGAAATAAGGATATTGTAGAAGAACTGGAACCAATTATTAATTTTTTTTCTGAACCTCAAAATAAACGGACGCTAGATAAAATGTCACAGCTTCTTGGGGCAGTGAGGAAAGAAGAAAAGTATCACGAGGATAGGGTATATCATCCGAGAGTGGAGGACGATTGAGATAATGTCAGATACGGATAAATTGGAAAGACTGGGGGGGAATGAAAGTATTGAGCAATAAACAATTCGAGAATCAGATGAATCTTAAAGAGGGAGAAATCTACACTCTGAAAAGAGCAACTATCGGGAAAGATGGGCAGAAGCATGTGTCGAATGCCGTCAAGGCAAAACTGGTAAGAATATATACGCACATTATCTTGTTCGAATTTAATGGATATATGGAGAGCTTCACCAAATGGGAAACGATGAAGCTACTTAATGGAGCAGTGATGCGATGAGAATGAGTATCAAAGTGCAGGAGGAGAATGATGGGCGAGAGGATGGATGAGAAACAGATATATCACATATATGCAGGTATTCTGAAACTGCACAAACTTTTTTATGGACGAAAGGCAACAGGGGAAGACATGACAGGCTTTATAACATCTTTGAATGTCCTGAATTCTGCCCATAATTCCAATTTCTGCAATGCTATGACAGATGTATTAAGACGTTGGTTTACCAGGGGATTTTCTGGACTTGAAGCGGATGAAATTGCACCTTTTTATACGGATCTGTGGAGGTTCCATAAAAAGTATCTGGGTCAGGAAAATAGTGATCGTTTCTGGGAGGATGCCGTGGATGAAACACGCAGGCTCAACCAGAAATATACGTTTCCGGAATTTCAGAAGTTTACATTAGCGATCATGGATGAATTAGAAACAAGAAGCGTGAAAGAAAAAGTAATGGAAGACGAGCGGAATATCTCGCAGGCTAAGGTACGTGGGATCGCGAAAGGAAGATAAAGACCAAGCTTAATGAAAAAAGGAGGATAAATAGCGATGGAGAAGAAAATCACGTTGCGTTTTGACATGGAAAATAATCTGCACCGTAGAGTATATGAGAAGATCCAGGAACGCGATCGTAATACTCATAAAAGCATTACAGATTATGTATGTGCGACTGTGATTGCATATGATACCGATATGCAGGAAAAAACACATATTAGCGAAGAAGACCGGCAGCGTCTTTGCCAGGATCTGCGTGATATTTTAAGAGAAATGATGCCATCAGAAACAGTGATGCCTGGAGTATAAAACGAAAAAAGAACAGGAGAAGTAAGATCATGGAAAAGAAATCACTTAGTATAAGGCAAGAGCAGGTCATGGAAGTGCTCTGGAATCATCCGGACGGTATTGTAGCGTCTGAGATTGTGAAATGCAATGACGAATTGCAGATTAATACAGTGCAAGCCGCGCTTAAGAGCCTGGTAAAAATGAACTATATAAAGGTAGGAGAGATTGTTTATAGCGGCACGGTATTAACTAGGTCTTATGTCGCTCTTATTTCAAAGGATGAGTATCTGCAGAATAGATGTAAACATCTTGCCGCAATATCATCCGGCAAAAAGATATACCAGGCGCTGTTAAACAAGATTGAGGATACAGCGGAACTAGCGGAACTAGAAAACATAGTTAAACTTAGGAAAAAAGAGGTCTAGGTCTAATCATGGCATTTGACATCATGACAGAGCGGGAAATGACGGATTACCTAAAGGATTTCAAAAAGACGGGAGACGCCATTTTGGAAAAGAAGCGGCGGATATTGAATACGGTAGAGACAATGGAAGACGCGATCCAGCGTAATACGTTTGGGGGTCCAAATGAGGAGGTTACCTCGTTTAATAACGACTTTTCCAGTAAGGATAAAAATTATAAGGTTCTGATACGTTCTTATCGTGATATAGAAGAAGAAATGAAAGATATCCTGAAGCGACTTTGGCTGCTCCTGGAGGAAAAAGAGAAATATGAATATGTGCAGCACTGCCTTGACAGGCTGCCTGTTCTGCAGGAAGAAATCATAAAGGCATTGTACATAGATGGAATGAAGTGGGAAGATTATGGGCGGCTTCATTACATTAGCCATACGACAGTTGCCCGCAACCGGAAGCGTGCCATGGACAACCTGCTTGTTTTATACAATTTTAAATTCAGTGGGAAAGATAATAAAGAGAAAGACGGAGGAAAAAATCAATAAGTATGGGGAGCTTTGATTATTTCTACAGCGCAAATGCGGAACAATATGTATTTTATCGTGTTCCGAAAGTATTATTTACACTGGATTATTTCAAGAAAATGTCCTGTGAAGCAAAACTTTTGTATGGCCTAATGCTGGATCGGATGAGCCTTAGCCGGAAAAAGCAATGGATTGATGAGGATGACAGGGTGTACATTGTGTTTTCTATTGAGGAGATCACGGAACTTCTTGGATGTGCAAATCAGAAAGCGGTTAAACTGTCGGCTGAACTGACCAACATTGGACTGATCGAAAAGAAACGACTCGGATTTGGGAAACCAAGTGTGATCTATGTCAAAAACTTTGCCCAGATGGACGGAGAAGATCCAGGTGACACTTATAGTAAAGAGGGAAATATAATCCGGCAGGATAATGAAGCGGACGAGAAATGGGAACCGTATGAGGAAGCGGATCTTATTTCGCAAGCGACTGCACAGGAACCAGTTCAAGAAACACAGGAAAATCCAGGCGTTTCCAATAAGTGTGAAAATCACACTTCCAATAAGTGTGAAAATCACATTTTCAATAAATGTGAAAATCACATTTCCAATAAGTGTGAAAATCACACTTCAAGAAATGTGAAAATCACACTTCAAGAAATGTGGAAATCACACTCTAGTAATACTGATATAAATAATACTGAGTATAGTAAGACTGATAATATACAAGAATAAGTTAGAAAAGTTCCAAGTGCGGGGCTAAAAAATCGAGGTGACCTTTCGTGGCCACCCCGCATTTGGTACTTTTCCTTTGAACCAAGTCACGCT
>CACYXH010000133.1 GCA_902778245.1 uncultured Lachnospiraceae bacterium
TGACGGGATCTCTTGATCGCTACGGTCAGAGCTCTCTGATGTTTCGCGCAGTTTCCTGTGATTCTTCTGGGAAGGATCTTTCCTCTCTCAGATACGTATCTCTTTAATTTGTTTACGTCCTTGTAATCGATCTCGTTGTTCTCTTTACCACAGAATACGCAAACTTTTTTTCTTCTGCGTCCGCCTCTTCTCTTCATCGGAGAATCGCTTCTATCTTTACTGTAAGCCATTTTAAATTCCTCCTGTTCTGCAGCCCGGTCGCGTCACTTTCCGGAACCCGGGGCGATATTTTTAGTTGAACGGCAGCTCCTCGTCAATTCCATCCGGAATATTCATGAAACCGTCGCCTGCAGATGCCTGGCTGGGAGCCGGGGCTGAAGGTGTCGGCATGGGAGCAGCCGGCATAACGCCGCGCTCTGCAGATGCCGCCTTGCTCTCTGCAAATTCCTGATCTTCTACCACTACATCGGTAGTATATACTTTCTGGCCATCTCTGTTGGTGTAGCTTCCCGTCTGGATTCTTCCGGTAACAACCACCTTCAGACCCTGTCTAAAATACTTCTCCGCAAATTCCGCGCTTCTGCCGAATGCAACACAGCCGATAAAATCTGCGGTGGCTTCGCCGTCACGTCTTCCAAATCTGCGGTCTACTGCTAAGGTATATCTGGCAACTGCCGTGGAGTTCTCTCCAGCGGAGTAGCGAACTTCCGGGTCTCTGGTCAGACGGCCCATTAAGATGACTTTATTCATATGATCTCCTCTTCTCTATCTATGCATCCTGTCTAACGCATAAATATCTAATGACATTTTCCATAATGCGGACGCGTCTTTCCACTTCCGCCGGGCATGTTCCATCAGCCTCGAAGTGAATGAAGTAGTAGAAACCTTCGCGCATCTTCTGGATCTCGTAAGCAAGTCTTCTCTTACCCCAGTCATCCACGTCGGTCACAGTACCGCCGAAACGAGTGATATACTCTTTCACTTTTTCGATGGTCGCTGCTCTCTCCTCGTCTTCGAGTTTAGCGTTGACAACAACTGCTAATTCATATTTGTTCATGCTTCTCGCACCTCCTTATGGTCTCTGGCCCCTTCTTTGTTTCGAAGGAGCAAGGAAATTAAATATTACATCACAGACCTCTACTTTATCATAAGAATTCGTTGATTTCAAGAGTTTTTTCGCAATCCTCTGGTATTTTTCTCCACCAGCTTTCTGGCGATCATGATCTGATGGCCGCAGCCCAGACATTTCAGGCGAAAATCTGCGCCTACCCTCAAAATTTGCCACTCATTACTGCCGCAGGGATGCTGTTTTTTTAGTTTTACAATATTGCCCACCTCATACAAAAGGCGCTCCGGTTTGTTTTCCATCTCTTCCTTCCTATTCTACATCTAATTCCTTTGAAACTCCATTTACCGAGATCTGCCCAAGCACCTCTCCGATACTTCCCTGCACCAGCAGATCCGCGTATTTATCTCTGGGCGTGGGGGATTTATTGATGACTACCAAATGTTCCCCCTGGAAATAGTCAATGAGTCCTGCCGCCGGGTAAACCGCCAGGGAGGTTCCTCCAATGATCAGCACCTGGGCCCTGGAAATAAAAGATACCGCGTCTGACAGGGTCTGCTGATCCAGACCCTCCTCATAAAGCACTACATCCGGCTTGATCATGCCACCGCACTTTTCACATGTCGGCACGCCTTTCGCAGCTTTCATATACTGAGCGTCATAAAAAGCCCCGCACTTCATGCAATAATTGCGGTGTACACTTCCATGCAGCTCCAGCACACGACTGCTCCCGCCCAACTGGTGCAGGCCGTCAATGTTCTGGGTGATCACCGCTTTCAGCTTTCCGGCAGCCTCCAACTGTGCCAGCTTTAAATGAGCGGCATTGGGTTTCGCATCCAGGCAAAGCATTTTATCATGATAAAAACGGTAGAATTCTTCCGGCTTTCTCATAAAGAAGGTATGGCTCAGGATCGTCTCCGGGGGATAATCATACTTCATATGGTACAGCCCGTCCACGCTGCGAAAATCCGGAATCCCGCTCTCTGTAGACACTCCTGCCCCTCCGAAAAAAACGATATTATCGCTGTTATCTATGATTTTCTGCAGCTTTTTTACACTGTCTTCCATCTCTAATCCTTTCCGGTTTTACTTCGATATATATATCTGCGCCAATTTACCCTGCACGATCAGTCTCGTGGAATCATCCCCCGTACAGGTGGACAGAGTGACGATACGGTCATCTGTGGTAACGGACATTCCTCCGTTATTGATTGCCGAATTGGCAATGCAGTTGTTGATAAAGTTCTGGAATTCTTCCGTGGTAAAACGTGTGCGGTACGGATCTCCGATCTTGTATACCCTGGAGCAGGAAAAAATCTGATACTGGTAAATAAATTCCGGCGTAAAGATCCAAAAGTACGGGCACTTATCGTAGGTTTCCTGTTCCTCAAACTTTCGCAGTGTTCCGAACATAGAGCCATTTTTCATGTTGTGACCGTAAACTATGGAATTCTGATCGGTGAAATAATGGGTATTATCACAATTCAGGAAAATACATCCGGCAAAATTGTCCACCCGCTCAAAGGTTCTGTGAAGATAATAATCGTTGTCCTTGGCCTGGGCCACCGGGTAAGAAAGATCCAATGCGCCGATACGAATCCAGCCAATAATATCCTCATTGATCTCGTTCAGCTCTTTGAAATTAATGGGATTTCTGAGCAGCGGCAGCGTCTTCATCTGCCCGTCCTCCTGGGCCTCCTCTTTGGCTGCTGCCTCTACTTTCTCCTCTAGAGTGTCCGGATCTTCCAGTTCCTCCACGTTAGTTAAAATCTTGCCTTTTGATGTTCCTGCGTTCCCCTCTTCCGTTTCATCATCTGCAGACAGGATGGTAACATAACGATCATTCAGGTTGCCGTACTCGTCGGTTCCTTTTTTGTACTCTTTATAATAGCCGTACAGCGTGTATGCGGCATAGCAGAATACCCCCAGTGCCACCACCAGCACCAATGTGCTGATAAACGTGCCGATGGCGCTCCCTTTTTTCTTTTTTCCTTTGTTCTCCCTTTGATTGTTATCCTCGTATCTGGACAAAATAATGCCTCCCCCCTGGCTGTTCTATAGATGGTCGAATGCGTACGTGTTATAAAAGTGTCCCCACGGTTCTCGGATACGGGATCACATCGCGGATGTTTGCCATTCCGGTGAGGTACATCACCAGACGTTCGAAGCCCAGACCGAAGCCGGCGTGGCGGCTGGTTCCATATTTCCGCAGATCCATATAATATTTATACTCTTCCGGGTTCATCCCCAGTTCCTTGATGCGATTTGCCAGAATATCATAGTTCTCTTCTCTCTGGCTTCCTCCGATGATCTCCCCGATTCCGGGAACCAGACAATCCATAGCAGCCACAGTCTTTCCGTCCGGATTTAGTTTCATATAGAAGGCCTTGATCTCCTTCGGATAGTCCGTCACAAATACCGGTTTCTTAAAGATCTGCTCGGTGAGATAGCGCTCGTGTTCCGTCTGCAGGTCACAGCCCCAGGATACTTTGTATTCAAATTTGTCATTATTCTTTTTCAGGATCTCAATCGCCTCTGTATACGTCACATGGCCGAAATCAGAATCCATCACATGGGTCAGGCGCTGGATCAGTCCTTTATCCACAAAGGAATTAAAGAAATTCATCTCTTCCGGCGCGTTCTCCATCACATAGCGGAAGATATATTTCAGCATAGACTCTGCCAGCATCATGTCATCCTTCAGATCCGCGAAAGAAATTTCCGGCTCGATCATCCAGAATTCCGCTGCATGGCGGGTAGTGTTGGAATTTTCTGCCCGGAACGTCGGTCCGAACGTATAAATATTGCGGAATGCCTGAGCATAGGTCTCTCCGTCCAGCTGGCCGCTCACCGTCAGATTAGTGGGTTTTCCGAAAAAGTCCCTGGTAAAGTCAACTTCCTGTTTGTCATTCAGCGGAATGTTTTTCAGATCCAGCGTGGTCACCCGGAACATTTCACCGGCGCCTTCACAGTCACTTCCGGTGATCAGCGGCGTATGCACATACACAAATCCTCTCTCCTGGAAGAACTGATGGATAGCGTAAGCCGCCAGGGAACGCACGCGGAATACCGCCTGAAACGTATTCGTCGTTCTGGGACGCAGATGCGGAACGGTTCTTAAATATTCCAGACTGTGACGTTTCTTCTGCATCGGGTAATCCGGGGTAGACGCGCCCTCCACGACCACCTCTGACGCCTGGATCTCAAAGGGCTGTTTCGCCTGCGGGGTAGCCACTAAAGTTCCCTTCACAATGACAGCCGCACCCACATTCAATTTGTTGATCTCCGCAAAGTTTTCCAGGGAATCACTGTAGACAATTTGCAGCGTCTCAAAAAAGGTACCGTCATGCAGTACCAGAAACCCAAAGGTTTTTGAATCGCGGATGCTGCGCAGCCATCCGCCCACCGTGATCTCTTTTCCAATATACTGTTCACGGTCATGATATAATTCTCTTACAGTAACGAAATCCATTGCCAGGTTCTCTGCTCTTAAGTATAACACCTGCAAATATTTTCGTAAAGTATGCCGCCGATGGGACACTATCTTATTCACGGTTCTTCCGCACCATTTTCCTGCCCGCTGTGCGGCTCGGCGCTCCTTGAGTCATGTGAGTCATGAAGCTCTTCGTCTATCAGGTCATCGCTTGTAATCATCATCATGTCCTCTGAAGAAGGCGCCTCCAGTTTCGCGACCCGCCTGGCCTGATTGGTGATGATCTCCTCAAACAGATTCCTGACCTCCCGGGCATTTGCGAAATTCTCCTGGCGGGTTAATTTGCGCGCCGTGATCATCTCTCGAATGTGAGGTTTCGCATTCTCCTCTACCGTGTAGTCATACTTTTTGCAGTTCATATAGAAGATTTTTTCCAGTTCATCCACCGTGTAATCCGGAAATTCTATATATTTATTAAAGCGGGATTTGAGACCGGGATTGCTGCCTACAAATTTTTCCATGGGCTCCGTGTATCCGGCTACGATCACCACCAGGTTATCCCTGTTATCCTCCATGGCCTTCAAAATGGTATCGATGGCTTCCTGCCCAAACGCGTCATCCTTCTGGGCCAATGCGTAAGCCTCATCTATGAATAGAATTCCGCCCATAGCTTCCTTAATCTTTTCCTGCGTCTTTAGCGCAGTCTGTCCCACATAACCGGCCACCAGACCGGAGCGGTCCACTTCCACCAGCTGTCCCTGGGAAAGGACCCCGATCTGTTTGTAAAGCTTCGCAAGAATACGGGCAACCGTTGTCTTTCCGGTTCCTGGATTGCCGGTAAACACCAGATGAAGGGATACCGGAACTGCTTTCAAACCTTCCTCCCCGCGCTTTTTCTGAACCTTCACAAAGTCCGTCAGTTCTTTCACATCATGTTTAATGGTGGTAAGACCGATCAGCTTGTCCAGCTGCTCAAGTGGATCTTCCTCCGGCTCCTTCGGTTTTTCCGGCTCCTTTGCCTCCTCCGGTCTGACTTCCTCCGAGCCGGCTTCTTTCTTTTTTTTCGGCATATCTTCCGGCAGCTGGCTTAGCAGTTCCCTGGCTTCCCTGAGCGCATCGTTTGCGTTTTTTAGAGCATCCTCCGGAGAAGCATTCTGAGGAGTACCGTACAAGTCATCATAGATCCCACCCAGCAGCCTGCGCTCTCCCGCTTCAATTTCTTTCAGTAAATCCTCATCACTTTTTTTCTTATTATCCACATTGCATACCTTCCATTTCCACTTGAATAAAAAACGATTCTGAATAACCAGGGAAACGCCAATAAATCAACGCTTTCCCTGGAAAATTATAAACTGATTTAAAAACGAGCGCAAGAGATTCGGAGAACAGAAACACTATGCTCAATAGGTTCACGAAGCCTGCTTCTCACCATCATCAAAGCGTATCCAAGCAGATTTTGGCCCTTCCATTTTGTTCTGTCAAAGCGATCTGGATCGTTCATGGACAACCCGATACCCCAGATTCGATCTCTGACCGCACATTCGGCTAAAGTGGCCTCCTCTGTTGCCAGCAGCTTATCTTTAAGTTCCTCATTCTGCGAGAACTTTGCCATCAGCCCTTCATACACAACAATTTGTCTTAGACCATTCCAGACATGATCATCATAATCTGCCACCTGACGACCTAACGCTTTAATCACTGCGACATCATCTGTAGCCAGTATTTCAGATGCTATTTTCTCATCGTGGAAGCAGATGGCCTTCTGATACATCATGTACTGCTCCATAGATGAGAACTGCCTGTCTTCATAGGAGAATTTAGAAGGGTACCAGTTGCTCAGATATCCGTTTTCTTCTTCACAATTGTGAAAGCAAATGACTCGCATCAAACCTCACCTACTTTTTTCACTGCAAGATCCAAATCCAGATCATGCAGCCCATGATAGGCCTTTATCAGAAAATCCACCGGAATCTTCTTGATGATCTCCGCGCTTGGCATGTTGTAATACCACTGATAATAGGCATAGAACTCACCCATCCAGTTCGGCGCAAAACCCTCGATGGCTTTTCCGGTCTTTAGCGCGTAATTCTCAGTATTCAAAAAATACTGCCAAAGCTCCTTTGCATCCATCGTATTTACGTAGGCCTTCGCTTCATCAATGCTTTTTCTCGTTTTACTGAGCATGTAGGCATTGATAAAGTCTTTGGTATCTTTATCCGGATAGTCCTGTGCGATAAGATCAAACAGCTTTCCCTGATTTTCCACCACGTCATTTAAATATGCTTCTGCGTACGCCTGCATGACCATCACCTCTCGAAAAGTGTACTGAACACTTTTATAACCATATTCGCATCGGAATCCACCAGACCTCTCATATTCTGTCTGGCTTTGGAATCTCGTTCGTTGTATTTGGCATTGAACTCTTCATATTCCACCGTAGAAAGGTCCTCGCCGACCTCCTTCAGCTGAGAGTATGCCTTTTCCGACTTGATGCAATATTGAATCCCAAGACCGCCAAGAGAGAGCAGTTCTTCCAGAATATCGATATCGATATTGTCTCTGACGAATTCTCTGGCGATATAGAAATAAGACGCATTGGCACGCCAGCCTTTTATCACATCATAGCCAGTCGTATCAACTCCATATTTCTCTATGAACTTTGCCGCCAGCATGTGGTACCTTCTTGAATCCGCAGCATCTCTGTGTTTCATCAGTTCTGCCAGCCAGCACAGAACATCCTGTCCCTGAAAATCCAGTATTTTCAGGCCGTCCGTCTCCAGTTCATACTTATGCACCCATCCATTTCTGTCATTCGGTCTGCATACGGCCCATTCCTTTGCCAGTTCATAGTCCTCAGTCAGATAAAATCCGCGACCATAGTCGTGCTTATCGTCTCCAAGACCGTATGTCGGCATCAGTGTCTTGTCAGGAGTACCATGATATAAAATGATCTTTGACATATCGTCTGTCCTCCCTCTATACAAACATCTTGTAAGTTTCTTAACCTTCTTTTCCCATTCTGACAATTCTGTTTTTTGATTTCCATGTTTCCATGACAAAAGTATAACACAAACCACTACTTTTGGCTACCTTAACCCACCGCCTAAAGCCAGTGGGATTACGGTAGCTTTATTTAATACGCTTCGGAAACACTTGATGTGTTTCCGGTGCCTTTGGAAACGACCAAGGAAGTCGTTTCCAAATCCAGCTGTCGCCGGATACGCCCCTTTCGGGCCTAGGCAGATACGCTTCGGAAACACTTGATGTGTTTCCGGTGCCTTTGGAAACGACCAAGGAAGTCGTTTCCAAATCCGGCTGTCGCCGGATACGCCCCTTTCGGGCCTAGGCTACGCCCCTTTCGGGCCTAGGCAGATACGATTTGGAAACACTTGATGTGTTTCCGAATCTCTTGCAACATTTTCTTTTTTTCTTTACACTATATATATGAAACCGAAACCTTCGGTCAGCCTGATACTCCATCGGGCCATGAGTACTCATAAAAGCAACAAGGGAGGAAACACTATGGATTACAGCACAGATCTGGTAAACCAGGCAAAATTTGGCGATGCCCACGCCTTTGCCCGGCTGTATGAGATGATCTATCAGGATCTGTACCGTTTTGCTCTGTACACGCTGAAAAATCCCCACGATGCCGAGGATATTGTCAGTGATACCGTAACGGACGCATTTCGACAGATACGTTTCCTGAAAGATCCGGGTTCATTCCGGGCATGGATGTTTAAGATCCTTGCCAATAAATGCAAAATGAAACTGAAATCGTACCTTACCAAAACAGTGGAGCTGCCGGAAGAATTACTGTTTGACATGCCTGACCTGAACGAGCGGATCGACGTGCGCAATGCCTTTTTGTCACTGGACAGTGAAGAACGCCTGATCCTGTCTCTGAACCTGTTTGCCGGCTACTCCAGCAAAGAAATCGGCACGCTTCTGGATATGAACGATAATACCGTGCGCTCCAGGCAGAGCCGGGCGCTGAAAAAAATGCAGACATTCCTGAATGAGAAAGGATGAACCATATGAATGAAAAAGAATTATTAGAACAGATCCGGCAATCAGCCGAAACTATTACTCCTCCGGATGCCCTGAGTCCGGATTCCATCGAAAAAATGCTGAGGGAACAGGCTGCCTCTGAGGGCACACCTAATACAGGCAGAAAAAAATCTAAATTTTCGGTCTATCACCTGGGAACCATCGCGGCAGTCTTCGTTTTGGCTTTGGTTGGAGTATGGGCCGCTGCCAGCCGAAACTGGAAGTTCAAAGGCGCCAAGCCGGAACTTTCCGAATCACAGCCGGTTCAGACCTCCACACAGCCTCTTCTCTCCGACGCGCCCACAAGTGAGACTGTCTCGGAAGATACTGCCAGGCTGCCCGCCGCAGACAGCTATGAGACCATTTACCAGGCGCTGCAGGATAAATTTTATTATTATGATGAAGAAATATATTATGATTTTGATACCGTCTATGAAGAAAGCGCAAGGGACATGGGTGTTACGGGAGACGCCTACGCAAGCGAAGATATGTCCGTTGCCGCCGACAGCAGCGACCTTTCCCACTCCGAGACCAATGTGCAGGAGATTGGCGTAGATGAGGGAGATTTTGTGAAAACGGATGGGAAATTCATTTACATCCTGAAGCGCAGCGGCTCCTTTCTGATCGTCTCTGCCAATCAGGGAGAATTGGAAATTGTATCCTCCATCAAGCTGCCCATTAGTGAGAATGTAAAAGAAATGTATGTGGACGGTGATAACTTATCCGTCATAACCACCGGGTATTACACCAGCCTGGATACCGGCACGGAGGGTGTATACGCCTCTTCCTCTAATTACCGCACCACCCTTTATACCTATAATATCGCAGACCGGGAAAAGCCGGAACTTATCGGAACGGTTTCCCAGGACGGAAATTTTTCCCAGTCCAGAAAGAACGGTGATTACATCTATCTGTTTACCCAATACTCACCTGACATCCAGAGCACCTACGAAGAGAGCAGCATTATTCCGAAAACCAGCCAGGGGGAGCTTTCCGCCTCCCAGATTTATCTTCCGGAGCATCTGACTTACTCCACCTATCTGGTGGCGTCCTCCGTGAATATCCATGAGCCGGGCGAGATCCGGGATCAAAAGGCTGTGGTCTCCGTAGCTTCCACCTTCTATGCCAGCGAGAAAAATATCTACATCGCCAACGAGGTATGGAACAGCAGCAACACCCGGACCGAGCTGATGAAGCTCCACTATGAAAACGGTCAGATCTACGGTGCTGCTGCCGGTTCGGTAGAGGGCTACCTGAACGATTCTTTCTCACTGAATGAACACAATGGTTATCTGCGGGTCGTGACAACAAGCTATGACGAAAATTATGATGAGCGCAACGGATTGTACATTCTGGACGAAAACCTGGTATTGACCGGCGCTATTCGGAACCTGGCCCAGGACGAGACCATCCGATCCGCCCGCTTTCTGGGGAATACCGGCTACTTTGTCACCTTCCGTCAGACGGATCCTCTATTTTCCGCAGATCTGTCCGACCCGGCAGATCCGAAGATTTTGGGCGCCTTAAAGATCAGCGGTTTTTCCTCGTATCTGCATTTTTACAACGACCATCTCCTGCTGGGACTTGGCTACGAAGCAAACGAGAATACCGGAGCCCGCACAGGATTAAAGCTCTCCATGTTCGATATCTCGGATCCCTCCAATGTGAAAGAAGTAAGTAAATTTGTCCTGAGCGGAATTACCTGGTGCAGCTCCCTGGACAATTACAGATCCATCCTCGTAGATCCGGAGAAAAACCTGTTTGGCTTCACTTGTGACAACCGCTATCTGTTATTCTCCTATGACGAGGAAAAGGGATTTGTGAAGGAATTTATCTATGATTTTTATAATGATATTATCAGTCAAAGTCTGAATGACACTCTGTCAGAAGATATTACCATTGAAGAAGAGAGTTCTCTGGAGAACGACTGGTATTACGATTATTACGATGATGACAGTGTCACCAGGGGCATATACATTGGCGATACCCTGTATCTGGTACGCCCAAGCGCAGTCACCGCCTTCGATATGAGCGATGACTACAAACAGATCGGCCGGCTGTTTCTGAATTGAGAAGAAAGGGCGTATCCGCCGGCAGGCGGATTTTGGGATGACTTCCTTAGACGTCCCAAAAGGCATGATTTTTGAAACACCCACTGCGTAATGACGGCTTGTAAGGAATAATGCCTGCTGAAAACATAGTTTCCTACCTTCACTTTGCTGCGTTACATTTGCC
>CACYXH010000134.1 GCA_902778245.1 uncultured Lachnospiraceae bacterium
CCGAAAACAGAAGAAAAAAAGTAGCGCGGATATAATCAAAGGGCGCAGTAAAATGCGGAAATCCTGTTTCCTGTATTTTATTGCAGCCCTTTTATCATCATCTCAATTTTCACTCTCGTTCCTTCTGGTTCCTGTGCGCGCAAATACCATTTCGTATCCGTCGTTCCCGTAGATCAATGACCTATTTACTCTGCTGATGGTTGCAGTGGAGGCTCCTGTCTTCTCCGCAATCTCCAGATAAGTCTTCTTTTCGGTCAACATCTTTGCCACCTCAAACCGTTGGGACAGCGAAAGCAGTTCGTTCACTGTGCAGACATCTTCAAAAAATTTGTAGCACTCCTCTTTATCTTTCAGGCTAAGTATTGCATCAAATAACGCATTTACAGCTTCCGTTCTGATTCTTTTACTCATGAATGTCCTTCCCCCTGTATAATATGGATTACCCGTAGGCAACTATTTTCAACTTCCACTATTTTAACACGTTAAAGTTTTACTGTAAAGTAGTCGTTTTATTTTTATGCCACAAAACGGACAAAGAGCTGCGGCCCCAATATGATTTTGGAGCAGCAGCCCTGCTGTTTACGCAACTATCAAAAGTATAGAAATTATTTTGTTTCTGCCTCAGTTACCGCTTCTGTAACCGCCTCCGTAATTGCTTCAAGTACTTCTTCCGTTACCGCTTCCGTAATCGCTTCGGTCGCTTCTTCTGTCACTTCTTCTGTAACCTCTTCCGGTGCTTCCTCAGTGATCAGCGTAATACGTCCCTGACCATAAGGAACATCGTGGTCAATCTTCCACTCTTCCCCTTCTGCCGGGTCAAGTACCTTAGAACCTTTAAACATGGTCATGCCATCACCGTACTCCTGAGCGTAATATTTATTGATAGCCAACGTGTACGTCTGATCCAAATGCAGCGGCTCGTCACCAACCATAACATCTTTCACGCGGTACTCGCCGTCCACAGATACAAACTCACCATCACTATTTACATTGACAGAGGACGGGATCGTAGTGTCAATGGTGTAGGTCAGACCGGAAGGCTGGATAAACCCGCCGCACTCTTCCGGATACAAATGAGCGCCCATCTCCAGGCAATCCAGAATCTGCTGACCGGTAACCTCGATCACGCCGGTCTCAGAATTCCACGGCATAACCGTGATCAGATCCATATAAACAATGTCTCCTGCATCAATATTCGCACGGATACTCCCGCCATTCAGGAAACCAATGTCCGCTCCTGCCTGGATGCGGTATGCATCGGTCAGAAAATCACCCATGTTGGTCTCTGCTACACGCACCAGGCGATCGCCGGTCTCCGGATCGTAGATTACCAGATCGTAATCCAGACTTCCCACCTTTACAAACAGATACTCATACTGAGCCTGAATCTCCTGTACCGCCTCGTCCATCTCTGCATATGCATCAGATGCCCCGGTCGTTGCTGTCACTTCTCCATCCTCGCCAACGGAAAGTTTCAGTACACCGATATTGTTCAGCTTCGTTCCGGTAGAGGAAAGAATAACGTCTTTGCCTTCCTTGTCTGTGATAACTTCACCAGGAATTACATTGTGTGCATGACCATCCAGGAATACATCAATACCGGTAGTATTGGCAACTACACTGATGGAGGACCAGTCGCTCTCAACGCCGCGGTCACCCATATGCCCTACTGCGACGATCACATCCGCGCCATCCTCTTTCGCCGCATCAATGGAAGCCTGTACTGTATCATACAATTGATCCGGTGTCTCAGCGCTGAAACCATAAATATAGTTTCCATCTTCGTCCTGGAAGTAAGTCGGAGTGGATTTCGCAATGGTCTCCGGTGTGGTCATGCCAACATAACCGATGTTGATTTCTGTACCATCCACATCGTACGGAATAACGGTATATCCATCGAAAATAGACTCTCCGCTCACGGTGTCAATAAAGTTACTGGAAATAAATTTCCCGTCTGTGCCCTGCGCATAGCTCAAGAACTCTTCCATGCCATAGTCAAACTCATGGTTGCCCGGAACCAGAATATCATATCCGATCTTTGCCATAAGATCCATGGCATCCTTACCGTTAGATTCGGTAGTAACCACAGAACCCTGGATTGCATCGCCCAGATCTACCGTGGTAACCTTATCCGTGATCCCGGAGGCTTCCGCTTTCACAGCTGCCAGCCCAGCATAGCCAAGGCTCGTATCAGACCCGGAATAATTCTTGTCAGAGCTGATACCCCCGTGAACATCATTGTCATACAGAACTACAATATCGTTTTCTTGGATCCCCATGTCTGCCAAAGTACCGGTAACCGGATCGCCCAAAGTTACGCTGTACTCAATGTCTGCTTCCGTTTGAGTTTCCGTAACTGCCTCAGTTTCTGTTTCAGTTACTTCTTCTGTGACCGTCTCGGTTTCCACTTCCGTGACAGCTTCCGTAATGGTCTCCGTTGCTTCCTCCGTCACTGCTTCGGTAACAGCTTCCGTTGCTTCCTCCGTCACTGCTTCGGTAACAGCTTCCGTTGCTTCCTCCGTCACTGCTTCGGGTAACAGCTTCCGTTGCTTCCTCCGTTTCCGCCTCAGTGGCTGCCAGTTCCGTAACAGCCTCCGTAACAACCTCAGTTTCTTCCTCGGTCACTGTTTCCGTTGCTTCCTCTGTTTCCGCCTCAGTCGTGGCTTCCGTTTTCGCCTCCGTAACGGCTTCCGTCACAGCCTCAGTCTCTTTCTCAGTGACTATCTCAGTCTCCGTTTCCGTAGCTGCTGCTTCTGTGGTTGCTTCGGTAGTCTTCTCTGTCGTTTCCGTCTCTTTCGAACCGCACCCAACCAGAGCAGATGCTGCCATAGATACGCCCAATAAAAGGGCTAACATTTTGTGTTTCAATTGAACAACCCTCCCTTTCTGTTAATATCTTTTAGTATACTTCTTTTTTTTGTATTTTTCAATCAATTTCCATCTAAAGCCAGACAAAAATATGGTAAATTTTAATCAATTGCCTATTTAAACTTTTTCACGAACTTTCAAATTAATTATTGACTATTTGAAATGGCTTTGTTATAATAACTTTTGTTCGCGGAAGTGTCGGAACTGGCAGACGAGCAAGACTAAGGATCTTGTGGCATTCGTGCCGTGTGGGTTCAAGTCCCATCTTCCGCAGCAAAAAGGTTCTCAACATCGTTGAGAACCTTTTTTTGCGTAAGAGACCCTGGTCCCAAGGTCCAAGGTCTCGCCTGCAGGCTCGGTCGTGCGCTGTTAAACGGGCTAAACGGGGCTGTTCAACATTTTCTTCAAAACAATAAAATACGCTGCCACCACGATACTGCCGGTGATCACCCATGAAAATGGATAGACTATCATCAGAGCAAAAAAGGTATGATGCTTTACAGTGACCGTATTGATCCAGATGATCCGAACAATGCAGGTACCAAATACAGTCAGCAGCGTAGGCGTCATAGAGTATCCGAAACCACGCAAAGCGGAACCGCTGATTTCATAGGTGCCCGCAATAAACTGAAAAAGCAAGACGTATCTCATGCGCTGTGCGGCGTATCCGGCTACCACAGGATCTGTGGTAAAAAAACGGATGAACAAATCTCTGCCGAAATAGAAACAGCTGTTTAGCGCAACGCAGGAAAGAATACCGCTTGCCATACAGATGAAATAGGCGCGCCTGCACCGTTTTACTTTATCGGCTCCGTAATTCTGACTGGTAAATGTCATCACCGCTGAATTAAAACCACTGATCAAAAAATAGGACAGATATTCAAAATTCAGCGCTACAGCGGAACCCGCCACTACCTCCGAACCAAAGCTGTTGATCGCGGCCTGTATGCAGATATTTGCCACAGAAAATACCATTCCCTGAAGCCCGGCCGGAACGCCAATGCGCAGAATTCTGGTCAATTCTTCTTTATAGATACGCATGCCCCGCAGTTCCAGCTTCAAGGGTTCCTCTGATTTCATCAGAAAACAGAGAATCAAGCCGGAACTGACGATATTTGAAATCACGGTAGCTATGGCAACGCCAGCCACTCCCAGCCCAAATCCCACAACAAAAAACACATTGAGGACGGCATTGATAATGCCGGAAATGATCAGGCAAAACAGCGGCCGCTTCGTATCCCCGGTGCTTCTCAAAATTGCTGCCCCAAAATTGTAGAGCATGATGAACGGCATGCCAAGGCAATAGATCCTCAGGTATACCACAGCAAGACCTATCACATCCTTCGGAGTAGACATGATCTCCAGCAGCGGTTTTGCCACAGAAAAGCCCGATCCCATCAAGATCAGACCGGTGATAAATGCCAATGCAATGGAAGTGCCAACAGTATTTTTTACGCGTTCCGGGTGTCCCCTTCCTATGTAGTTTGCGATCACCACATTACTTCCCACAGAAATTCCCGCAAACATGTTGATCATCAGAGCCACTACCGGAGCGTTGGCTCCTACCGCGGCCAGAGCCTGCTTACTGGAAAATCGTCCAACCACAGCCACATCCACGGAATTGAACAGTTGTTGCAGAATACTCCCCAATGCCAGGGGCAAAGCAAACTTTAATATTTTACCCAGCATGGAGCCGCTAAGCATATCCATACCAGAACTTTTCTCTTTCGTCATGTTGCAACGCTTCCTTCCCTAAATCCTGTCGGTTCTTCTATAGTTTATGTCTTTCCATTTTTCTGAATATTTGCTATAATAAACTAACTGTTCCATTCCATGTTTACAAAGGAGTCTGTTATGAAAAAAATGAAACGTATTCTTGCCTGGATCGGCATTATCGTCCTACTGGGACTTTATCTGGTGACCTTCATTCTAGGGGTAACAGGGAATGAATCCACAAAGGACCTCCTGATGGCATCCATCGCATGCACTGTAATTATCCCATGCCTGATGTACGGCATGCTGCTGCTGGCAAAAGTGCTGGAAGACAAACGCAAAAAAGATGAGACAGATGCAAAATTCTGACTTTTTCAAATACTTTGCATCAGTCTCACTTTAAATAGTTTCGGTCAACATATACGGAAAAGTTCTCCGTCTCATAAATTCTTTCATAATTCAATGCTTCCATAGCATCTTCATCTTCTGCCACGCGCCTGAGTACCACATAACGGCACTTTTTCTTGCGGGCTTTTTCTGCCAGAACTTCATAATCCGGTTCATCCGCGTTTATCTGGCAGTACAGCTGCGTCTGCGCCTTATGCCCCGTCACCATATTTCTCCCGTAGTTTTGCTTGATTGAGGCATCATAAATGCGCAGGTATGTGGCAATTTCCATGGGAGATACACTTTTCTTTCTGATATGGTTAAGCTGCGCGTGCTCCTCAATCGCGTCCGCCACCGCCACGACCTCGCCAGGCACTTTGTATACATTGTCTTTCTCGCCAAAATAACGGTCTGTGAAAACAAAACTGCCGTTCATTCCGATCAGCACGATACATACAACTGCTGCCAGGATCTGCTTCCACCGCCGCTTCAGAGCAGACACAAGTTCCGTCCCCGCATAGGCCGCCAACAATATGATCGGCAGCAGCCAGTAAACACGCCAATAAACATCCTGTCCCACCAGTTTCATAATATAGCGCGCGGTTAACGGGCAGAATATGACAATGCAAAGCAACAGCGTTGGCCAGAACAGCGCCTTTCGCGTTGGCTTATTTTTTTTTCGCAGAAGCAGGAAAATGAGACACACCAAAAGCAGCAGCCCAAATCTGCTGCTTCTGAAATAATCTTTGTACCACATCACAATAGCATTCCAGATATCCTGCATACGTTTCACCTTTTGACCCTGGTATCATTTTAAATATGCATAGACAATTCCGCAGGCCAACGCCGGCAGACAAGCCAGACCGGAGTTTACCAGATAACGCCAGTTCTTCTTCAGTATGGCCGCAGCCAATGCACAGCACCCCACCACCAGCAGGGAAGCCGCTACCCCCATCGTGGTAAACATAAAGCAGCCAGTAACCACTGCGGAGAGCATCAGCCAGGGAAGCCATCCTCTCTTTTCTTTCATCGCCATCCAGCAGGAATAAAACAGAGCGGGTATTCCTACGCCGGCCAGAACTGCTTTCCCCTGCCATCCCCGGATAAACAGAAAAGTAGCGGCAGAAAACCTGGAATATCCAGAGAAAGACAGGAGTACCGCAACATACAACAAAAACAGCGCCTGCTTTCGCTTTTCCCCGGGAAACAATGCCGCCGCCAGCAAAGCATAGACCAGATACGCCCACAGCACTACAATTCCTGCCAAAATGGTATGTGCCAGAACAGCCGGATGCCAGAAAGTCAGTCTTGACATGACAGCAAGATAAAGCGGCCATCCCGCCAGAACATATCTGGCAGGAAGACTCTTATATTTTTTCCCGGTATAGGCATTGTAGCGATATAAGCTGTCCGTTGCTGCCGCAGTCGTTGCTGATGCCAGATAAAAAGCATCATCTTCATCAATATGCTGTCTTTCCGTCACATAGCCGGTCTGGAGCAGAGCACAGGCCAGTACCGCCAGCAGAACCGGTGTCATCTTCTTTTTCAAGCCTTTCAGCCATATGCGCTGCTTACGGAAACTGCGGTTTTTTACGATAGAAAGTATCGCCAGCAGCAGCACTCC
>CACYXH010000135.1 GCA_902778245.1 uncultured Lachnospiraceae bacterium
CTTTTTAGGATAAGGCTATCGTAAAAGAAAAAATCCGCCGATGCAACGGCGGAATGAAAAAACAAGAACGGCTTCACGCGTAAGCGTGATTTGGTTCAAAATAATAATATACAAGAATCTATCTATCCATCTATCCATCAAAAGAAAAAGAATCTTCCTGCAGATGGGATAGATGGAAAGATGATGGATCATAACGATTATCCGTCTAAACAGGAGATAAAGGAGCAGATCCGGGAAAGGATCAATTATGACCTGTTCCGCTTCCGGGACAGGCAGTCCCTCCGCCGTGTAGACGAGATTATTTCTTTGATGAGCGATACGCTTGTGCTTTCGCCTGATGGGAAGCTGCGTATTGGAAGTACACAGATAGAGATTGCCGATGTCCAGCAAAGGTACTTGTCCCTTGGATATGACCACATTGATTATGTCCTGCAAAGTTTGGATGAGGCAAGCAAAACACAGAAGATCCGTAACATACGCAGATATCTTGCCACCGCCTTGTATAACGCTCCATCAACGATTGATCATTATTACTCAAATCGCGCGATCTATGACATGAATCATCCGGATCCAAAGGGAGGATAAAAATGTGTCACAAATGACACATGCAAAAAAAAGAGTGAAACGTGTCATAAATGACACGCACCAGGAAAAATAAAATGTGTCACAAATGACACGGATCATGGAGAGGGATATCATGAAATTTTTTGAAAAGGTGATGGCGGTAGGTGCGATCCTCTTAATCGTGATTGGCAGTGCGATGGCGATAACTACCTACCGGGGATATAAAAAGGGGCAGGATGGATACGCAAAGCTGCAGACAGAGTTTACATCCAACCTCAAAGATTGTCCCAAAACAGCAGATAAAAGTCCGGAGGAGCAGGCAGGAGGGATTCCTGAAAATGCATCTGTGTCTAAGATGGATCTGGGAGAGACACTTCCAGAGGATGCCCCGGATCGGATAGAGGTTGATTGGGAGAAGTTGAAACAGGTAAATGAAGATATTGTGGCATGGATCACATTACCGGCACTTGATCTGTCCTATCCAGTTGTGCAGGGAAAGGACAATGAATACTATTTGCATCGGTCTGTCGATGGCGAATACCTGTTTGCCGGAAGCATCTTCATGGATTATTTTAATCATCCGGGTCTGGAGAACTATAACACTATCATTTACGGGCATAACATGAGGGATGGAAGTATGTTCGCCAGGTTAAAAGAGTATAACGACACTGATGTTTACAAAGCATGCCCGTATTTCTGGATATATACTCCGGACGGTGATCATCTGTACAAAATATTCAGCGTACATACAGCTTCCGCAAAAAGTGATACTTACACGGTACGATTCAAGGACAAGGAAACATATGCAGCATGGTTAGTCAAAGAAAAAAACCAATCTCAGATTGAAACGGGCATAGCACTGAAGACGGAGGATCATGTTGTAACACTTTCTACCTGCACCGGAGACGAGGCAAACAGGCAAGTGATGCAGGGCGTGCAAGTTTATCAGTCAGAAGGAATGTGTCACAAATGACACGGAGCAGGAGGAAATTTATGTGGGGAAACAAATACGAGGGCTGGATTTTCAGGATGTTTTCCAAAAGGAATAAAAAGAAAATGACTCCGGTTTTGGAAAAGTTGGAGGCTGTGGAAGCGATGGGAAGCGCTTTCGGTCGGGAGCATACGGAAACGGAGCAGGAGTTCGCGAAAAAAACGTTAATAGAGTTTTATGACCTGTATCAGAAAATCGTTCCACATGATAAGATAACGGTAGACCGAATGAGAGGATACTTTGGATACCGTTATAATCTGTGGGGAATGAAAGAGCAGTTGGAGGCGGGAGATTATATAGCAGCGTGTCGCAAACTGGATTCTATGATTGCCCTGGATGGTATAGAAGAAAAACGGACGAAGGCGGCAATCATTGCGGTCATGAAAAAATACATGATTTCAAAGGAGAATGTCCAGTATGAAAAAGATAGCAGAGCTAATCAGACGCAAATTAAGACGTAAGCAAAAGATCTATGTTCCATCCCCGTCGCTCGAAATGAAAAAAATAATGTCAGAAATAAAGAACCTGAGCTTGAGAAAAAATCAGGGGGAAGACATAACAAAGCGTATGCTGTTTCTGCGGTTTTTGGCGGATATGATAAAAGTTGATATTATGAGCGACACTTCTTTGAGTGGGCTGCTGGGAGATGCAAGATCAAAAAAAGATTCTTTATACATTCCATTGGAATGTAGGGATCAGGATGGAAATAAGGTGGACGTATTTACAAATCAGAAGAGGGAACTTGATTTTGAGAAAGATTATGTTATTACGAATGTGTGGAATAAGGACCGAATGGCTGCCGCTTTGAAAAACGTTCAAAAGAACGGATTTGTGTATGAAGAGAAGAATCATTATGCCCATTACTACGATGGAATGGATCTGTTTTATGTATATAATGGCAATCACCATACGCAGGCCGCTTCCTATTTCAAGACCGGAAAAATGACAGCGGAAATCTGTAATATGAGAGTTTTATTTGAACATATGGAAACAGATGGGGAATATTGGATCAGTACCCATACAGGAGAAAAAATAGATACCGTTGAAGATTTCCGTGTAGCCATTCTGTATGAACTCTGCAGATTCCTTAACCAGAATGAAGAAAAATGTGTCACAAATGACACGGAGTAATTGGCACCGACCGCATGGTGCGGATTAAATAGTATATCACAGAACGTTACTGTAGGCCATTGTAAACGTAAGGGCCTTGTTCCTGCGAATGAGGCCCGGAAAGGAGAGTGATTATTCTTTCATTTGGCGGAAGAAAGATTGACAATCACAGAAATATATAGTACAATGTACTATATATTGGGACGGTAGGAGATGAGATTATGGCTTTTTCAATCAGACTTACAGAGGAAGAAAGAACTTTAGCTGACAGCTATGCAAGGCTTCATTCCCTGTCTATGGGAGAAGCGTTTAAGAGGGCTTTGTTTGAGAAAATAGAGGATGAATATGATATTGTTATAGCAAATGAAGCATATCAAGAATATTTGGATAGCGGTTGCAAGGCTACCCCTGTTGCAGAGTTTTGGAGAGAGTTAGATGAAGAAGTATGAGGTTGAACTGTCTGAGCGTTTTAAGAAGGAGTTTCGCAAGTTAGATAAATACACTCAAAAGATGATAAGGGCATGGATTGATAAAAATATTGTCGATCGTAAAAACCCAAGGACTAACGGAAAAGGTGTAACAGTTAATCGGAGCGGACAACGGCGTTACAGGATAGGCGATTATCGCTTGATTTGCGAAATTAAAGATAGTGAGTTGATTATCCTTGCGTTATGCGTAGGCCATAGACGAGAGTTTTATGAGAAATAAATGTACCTCGGTATATCTGATTGATACTGAGTATGTGTCACAAATGACACATTGGTACGAAAAAGAGGGTAACTCATGGAAAATGAAAATTATATCCGACATCATGAAGCACTGATTAATGCAATGAACAAAATTGCGGGATCGCCAGTTGCTGATTATGTGCGCGAATTGTATTTGTATGGTAGCTTTTGCCGGGGAAATTATAAATGGGATAGTGATATTGATTTGCTTCTATCGTTAGATGCAGAATGTAAAGAAAAGCACCACAAGGACATTGTGTTGCTGAAAGGCGAATTGACCATGGATGACGTGGATGCTGTAGAAGTGGATTTGAAAGTGGTTTTTGATGATGAGTGGAAAAGCAACAAGATGCTCTATTATCAAACCGTTCAAAGGGAAGGAAAGAAGCTATGGTAAATAAATTAGAGACATATTTAGACTTTGCGGAAAATGATTATCAGCATTTTAAGTTCTGCTACAAAGCAACCCTTGTCACAAATCAAATGGGAGCAATTGCCCAAGGTATCTGTGAGAAGTATCTAAAACATGTAATTGAAGAATATGTTATTGTGGATAATGCACAGAAAAATGGAGAAAAAGAAAAAATCTTGAGAACCCACAGTGTCAGACGGCACATTGTGGGAGGTGCTAACCGCACTTTGATTTCGGTGAAAACACCTTCCCGATCGTGCCGTATCGGAACCTAACGCAGACTTCTG
>CACYXH010000136.1 GCA_902778245.1 uncultured Lachnospiraceae bacterium
CCGTGATCTGTGTGGGCAGTGGTAATGAGGGTGCGGCAAGAGGGCATTTCGCCGGGAATATAGCGAAGGACAGCCGTGTAGAACTGGATGTTGGAAATTATGAAAAAAGCCTGAATATCCAGCTGTGGAAAAATTACAGCGATGTGTTTCGGATAAGGCTGCAATCTCCGGGAGGTGAGGAGGCAGAGCTAACCACGAATATTCAGGGCGGGAAATATACACTTAGGTTGGAGCAGACAAGGATTCTGGTCTATCTGGGAGAACCCCTGCCCTATGCGGTGGCGCAGGAGATCTATCTGGAGATGATCCCGGTGACAGGCGGTTATATCGACGCAGGGATATGGACGATCCGGCTGGAGCCGGTAATGACCGTAACGGGACAATATTATCTGTATCTTCCAGCGGGAAAAGGCAGGGGAGACAGCACTGGCTTTTACCGTTCCACTCCGCAGATGACACTGACGGTTCCCTCCACGGCAGCGAAGGTGATCACAGTGGGGGCTTACGATCCGGTCTATGATACCTATGCGGATTTCTCCGGCAGGGGCTATGCCGACAGCACCCGTACCATCGGTGTGACGGCAGCGGGGCTGACCAAACCGGATCTTGTGGCTCCCGGTGTAAATATCCAGGCTCCGGATGTTTATGGCAGTTTTCTCCCTGTTACGGGAACTTCTTTCGCCACACCGATTGTCAGCGGTGCCGCGGCGCTTCTGATGGAGTGGGGGATCGTACGTGGGAATGATCCCTTCCTCTACGGCAAAAAAATCAAGGCATATCTCAGAAAAGGTGCCAGACCCTTAAGGGAAGAGAGGGAATATCCCAACGACCGGGTGGGGTATAATGGTATTATAGTGTCAAGTTAGTGAGAAGCCAGTAAAATCGAGTTTGCTGAAAAATGTAAAGGAACCTTGACAAGACTGTGTACACATGTTATGATCTAAAATGTAAAGGAACCTTGTCAAAACTGAGCGGAGGTGATGAGTTGGAGAATCGTATAGAAAAGCTGCGAAAAGAGCGTGGATTAAACCAGGAGGAGTTTGCTAAGGCGATCCGCGTTTCCAGGCAGACAGTCAGTTCTATTGAGACCGGAAAGTATAACCCATCACTTGATCTGGCGTTTACGATAGCTGATTTTTTTGAAAAAACTATCGAAGAAATCTTTATTCATAAGGGAGGTACCGATGATGAAAAAGAGCTATTTGAATAGGGGCATATTATTCGTAGTTATTGGAATCTGCTTCATTCTGGCAGCAGTCTTCACTGAGAGCGTATTCGATGGTTTACTTTGGGGGTTTGCCGGAGGAGCTTTGGCGTCCGGAATTGGATTGATCATCAGATATTTCTATTGGTCAGCGCCTAAGAATGAGGAGCGATATCGGGAAATCCAAGAACAGGAGGATATCAACCTTCATGACGAACTGAATGAAAAACTGCGCGATAAATCGGGCAGAATTGCTTATTTGATTGGGCTGGTAATAATCTGCATTTCCGAGGTAGTATTTTCCATTCTGGGAAAGATAGGGATGATCACAGACCATAGGGTCATTGTGCTGTATCTGTTTGGATTGTTTGTTTTTCAGGTCGTGATCGGTATTGTAGTGTACAGTCAGCTGAGAAAGAAGTATTGATGGATTGCAAACTCGATAATGCAGACAGCTTCAGGTTTCACATCACATTCACCAAACAGAAGTAATGAAAAAGATGTGTAAGCGGCTGGGAGAATTTACGATTCTCCCAACCTCCTATCATATGAAAAGAGCCTCTACTCATTCAGCCGGATCATATCCTCTGCTATCACCTTTCCGTCCCTGACGTAACCGCCATTTTCAACAAGAAGCGTCTGCAGCGTAATCTGATCCAGATCGGGCGATAGACCGGCATGAATATGTTCTTCTACGTATCCATCTTCCACTTCATAACCGGATGTGAATCCGTTCTGTCCGTCCTCTACTTCATCACCTGAGATAACAGATGTCAGTCCCGTATTCGTCTCATCCAGTTTTTCACGTTCTTCCTCTGTGAGCTGGTAGCGAACCGAAAACCGCACCACATTCGTTGTCCGAACGATATTCGTGACATAAATCGTAAATCCATCGTGCGCAAAGGTCTGATCCTCTGCCTTTTGTATGTTGGCTTTGGCGCTCATGGTAAAAGAAAGCTCCTGGTTTTGGAAGCGTTCCTCTCCCTGATAGATGGATAAAGGCAAAGTGACGGTAAAATCATCTTCCAGATGTAATGCACTTAAATCTGTTGTGAATGTATATCCATCCTCTCCGGTCCACTCATTCAGGTTTGTTGTACCGACTGGACCGTACTCCTTGTCATTAATATAGAGCCGATCCGCATTCAGCTCATACTTCCTGCCGTTTTCTGTGCTAGCCCCATAAATGTAAAGGGTCGTGCCATCATACTGGACTTCCTCAATGGAGAGAACAGGTGAAGCATCCGGGATCACTTTTCTTCCCCAGAACATGTCCTCCGTTCCTTCCTCCCTGTACGCTTCAGGCATATGAACCTGACCAGTGACCGCTACAGCGATATCTGTCATGATCTGCTCCTGTGCCTGTGGCGAATTCATCTCCTTGGGAAACAACTCCGCAAGATGCAACCTCGTGGCAGCAAACACTGTTCCGCCAACCGCTGCGGCCGCGATAAAAGCAGCCACATATCTTTTCCAGCGTCTATGGACAGTGGAAGTCCCTTTATTTGCACCACATATAATGCTTTTCTCAGAGTTCTCTTCACATTCCCGGTGGATCCTGGAAAAAGCTTCCTCCGCCTTTCTGGTGACCACCTCCGGTATTACTGTATCGTTGTTCCATCCCTGCATGATCTTATCCATTTCACTCATTTGCTTTTCCTCCATGATATTCCTCCGCAAGGCGGTCCCTGCCTCTTTTTAGTCTCGTCCTTACAGTTGCCTCCGGCATACCCAGAATCTGTGCAATCTCCCCTGTCCGAAAGCCTTCCAGATAGTACAGAATCAATACCATGCGATATTTTTCGTCCAATCTCCAGAGCAGATCCTGCCATTCCGTCTGCTCGTAGTTCTCTGAATATGCTGCCGCTTCGGGAAGTATATCCATGCTGGACTCCAATCCATGTTTTCTGATTTGTTCATAACAGTTATTGATCAGAATCCGCATCATCCACGCACGCCAGGCACGCTCATCCCTCAACTGGTCAAGTTTCTGCCAGCAGGTAAGGAGCGTGTCCTGCACAGCGTCCGCAATGTCCTCATCAGATTGCAGGATTTGTCTGGCAGTTTTATACATGGAATTCATCTGGGAACGCATCAGCTCCGTAAAGGCATCCGGATCCCGGCTTTTTGCCCTTCGTATTAATTCAACATCCAACTCAAAATACTCCTTTCAGAGATATACGGTTCATTCCGGAACAACCTTAAGAGGTCCTTCTCTTTTTGGATCTCTATTATATAGACGATGATAGAAGGAAAAATGTTTCACCTTGCAAAAAAATCCAGGGGGAGCCTAAAGAAACACAACCTTGTTAAGTATTACGGTAATATGACATAGAAAACCCGATCAGATATCTGATCGGGTTGCGAATGCCTGTGTATATTACAGTCTTGCTATATACTTGGATTGTTCGGCAATAGGGATCTTGAGAAGATCCATGGCCTGCTGTGCAGTATATTTCAAAGTTTCCATAATGCTTTTAATGCTGTCAAGTCTACTTTGATCAATTCCTCTCTGAAAAGATTCTTCACGCAATTCTTCCATTGCTTTGCACATAAGTTCAACTCCTTTCGGATCAGTTTTGAGATATCTGGCTTTTTCAGCCAAAAGCGGTGTCTTCATATCGTCAGGATCAGAACAAAGGAAATCATGCATCAGGATTCCCAAAGGATCTTCTCCTGAATAGCTTGCATTTACATAGAGGATATGCTGCCTGTCGTCAAAAGCATAGCCGGTGGCAGCATTGATACGATCGATAGGATACAATGCCTTG
>CACYXH010000137.1 GCA_902778245.1 uncultured Lachnospiraceae bacterium
ATCCTTCCAATGATCCGTCCCGTCAATGGAATACTGGATTTTTCCGCTTCCCACATTGGTTTGTATCTTTTCCGACGCGGTGGTAAAATCCTTGACCCCGGACCAGGATACCGTGAAATTCTTATCGTTACTGTAACCAGAGGGATTCACCGATACCGCCGCAGGCTGGTTCGGCGCAATGGTATCCGGAAGCACCGCGCTCACGGAGGCAAACGTATCCGGCGCGATGGCTTGCCCGTACTCATTGCAGGGCACCACTTTAAAATAATACTCCAGACTGGTTTTGTACTCACCATTTGGCACATTCGCGTAGGTAAAAGCCGGGATACAGGGGAGCTCCTCCCCTTTGCCGTCGTGGTGAAGCCGATATCTTCCCTTGGCTATCTCTTCCTGGGTCGGCCAGATTCCCTGATCCTTTGTGGACCAGGAAGTGCTATCGTCTGACAGGAAATATTCATAGGTCTTGCCGTTGAACACTGCCACATAGTACTTTTCCGCATTTTCCACCTTTTTCCAGCTCAGGTTCACATAGCCGGTCCCGCTGTTCGCGCCGTTTCCATGGGACTTTGCTTTCAGCCCCAGCTTCGCCTTTGTGTTTATCTCCTCATAAGTGATCGTAAAGATCAGCCGCTGGCTCTCGGCCGGATCATCCGAGGAGGACATCAGGATATAATCGTTGTTTTTTCCGTTTCCTTTCAGAGCAAAACCGCAGTTCTCCCTCTGGTCCAGGTTATTGAACCACTCCGACACCAGTTCCTTAATATCCAGATTTCTGATGCCTTCATTCATCTTAAAGGTGCCGTAAATCTTTTCTGATATCGTCGGCTTATTATCACCTGTGATGGTGCGGGAACTCCAGGAACCGTTTACCAGATGCATCGTATATGGTCCGCTGCCCTTTTTCTCCTGCACGTAGATACGCACAGAAGCTTCCTGTATAATGATATGGTCCGCAATCGCTTTCACGCCTTCCGGAATGGCCGGGCGACAGTAGGCCACATAGTCTATGCCATCTTTCTTTCCGGCATACATATAGGACAAATAGTACGGATATTGAGTGTCCTTCAGGCTCCCGTCTGCGACGTGATTATCCTCCACCTGAGTGCTGTCCGCCGTTTGAATCGTGGGATCTAAGGAAACGCTGATTTTAATCATCGTTTCCTTAGAAACCTCCGGTGGATCGCACGGATTTGCTTAGGAAATTGCTGCTTCGCAGCGCAAATCCGGCGTGGGTAGCGCTTTAATCAGCGCTTCCCTAATACCACCGGATAGACCCTCGCCGGGTCGGAAAGCCATTCGTCAGACGGCACATAGGATACTGTGTAATTATCCTCCCCGGTGTGTTTCAGCATCACCTCCACGTCATAGCACTTGGCCCCCGCAGCGTCATACAGGTACGGGGCGCTGACGGTTGCCTGCAAGTTTCCATCCTCATTCTGCAAATTTATTTTTTGTTTGTCAAGTACCGGGGTAAGGCCCTCAAACCGGAACTGATAATCTACCCGGTGTCCGCCCCGATATCCGTAAATTACCAACTCTTCCTTTACTCCGTCCTCCAGCTTGCAGTAGCGGATCGTAGAATCCGGAATTGGCACAGTCTCTGTTCCGGGCTTTGCGCTGTCCGCCGCTTCCGAGGCGTCTTTTGTATCGGATGTATCTTTTGTTTCCGGCGTTGGATCGCCTGTCATCTTTTCAGAATCTTCCGTCTCCGCTTCCGATATATCCGCTATTTCTGTGGACTTTTCCGTATCCGCTTCCGTATCCGTTTCCGGTGCATCCATCGTTTCTGCAGATTTTTCCAACTCCGTTCCCGGTTGATCTGACATTTCTGTGGGTTCTTCGGCATCGATCTTGGTCTGATCCAGAACATCTGCTGCCGTTTCCGTCTCCTGCTCTGTCTGATCCATGGCTTCAGTGATACTTGCATCGTCTTCCGAATGTGTCTTGACCGCCTCCTCCGGTTGCACCGGCCCTGTGGAATCAATATCTACCTCATCTTCATAGATCTGTGGTGTGAACTCAATCACATAATCTCCATACTCCATGGTGACCTGGGTATCTTCCCCGCTCCCCTGGATATGCGTCTCCAGTGCCGGTGCTTCTTCCTCGCTATCACTCGTCACATCAGGCGTACCGCTTCCATCTGCCTCCAGCTGGGCGCTGAAGGTTAGGGTCTTACTTCCGTCAAAGTTAGAGCGGATCGTATAATCCTCTCCCCTGATCGTCGTCTGCTCCTCTGTCTGCGCCATTACGCTCATGGTCGGCTGTAGTGCCAGCACCGCCGCAACCATACCGCTGATCCACTGTTTCATGCCTCTTCTCATCGCCTTCTCTTCCTCCGTTTCCTTTGTGCAAGATTCCTCTTCTTTAATCTTTTAGCTTTTTTTAATATAATATACTTATGATTATTAATGATTATATAGTATGTATATTATTATTACAATGTATTTTTAAGCAATAAAATAATATCTAAAACGGATTATTCGGATGGCATCTGGCGCGCCTTGTTTTTCGATGCTGCTGCAAACGGCATGGTGGATCGCTACTCACGGAACAAAAGTGTGCTTCATTACTCCGCGATCGATAACCTTGGCAGCACAGCTTTTGTTCCGCGCGCGAAGCTGCGCATCCTTTTCCCGAAGGGCTTTATCGTATAGGAGACGAAGTTTCCTATACGATAAAAAAAGTTGTCTAACTAAATGCATAATGCTTAGTTCGACAACCTCTTCCGATTTGCTTTGATATTTATATTTTTATATTCTTCTCATCTAGTGTTCGAAGCATAAACTCCAGCATGGCGTTCTCATTCTGCTTCCATACATCCCGCTGTATCCAGATCACATCCCGTTCCCGCTTAAACCAGGTCAGCTGCCGCTTCGCGAAATGGCGGGTATCACGCTTTATGGTGTAGACCGCTTCCTCCAGCGGGCAGATACCCTCCAGATAATCCAGGATTTCTTTATAGCCCAATCCCTGCATGGACACCATATCCCTGGTGCATCCATTTTTTCTAAGTCCTTCTACCTCTTCTACCAGGCCGGCCTCCATCATAAGATCCACCCGCCGGTTGATCCGCTGATAAATGGCGCTCCGGTCATCATTCAGTACAAAATAGGCTGCATTGTAAGGAGAAACTTTTTGACGTTCCTGTTCATTATGCTGAGAAATCTGCGTTCCCGTCTCATGATAAAATTCTAATGCTCGGATCACACGTTTGATATTGTTCGCGTGGATCTGCATAGCCGCCTGAGGATCTACAGTTATCAACATCTGGTGGAGAAAGTCAGCTCCTTTTTCCACGGCTATCTGCTCTAATTCCCGACGATAACTGTCATCCTCTCCATTTTCGGTAAAATCAATATCATAGAGAACCGCCTGAATATAAAATCCGGTGCCTCCCACCAAAATCGGCGTCTTCCCGCGCCGCCAGATTTCCTTCATATACTTTTTCGCCAGTTCCTGGAATTTTACTACATGAAAAGGCTCTTTCGGATCAAGTTCATCAATCAGATAATGCCGGATTCCCTGCATTTCCTCCGGACGGATCTTGGCAGACCCGATATCCATCCCCCGGTATACCTGCATGGAATCCGCTGATATGATTTCCCCATTGATCTGTTTTGCCAGTTTGATAGACAGATCAGACTTTCCCACCGCAGTGGGTCCGGTCAAAATAACAAGCGGTTGCTTCATGATAAATCCTTTCGTTCTTCAGTCTCTGTATTTTTC
>CACYXH010000138.1 GCA_902778245.1 uncultured Lachnospiraceae bacterium
TTGTACCCCATGGATAATATCTTATTATCCTGGCTGACAATGCAGGAACCCACCTGAGAATTAGGATCTTTGGAACGCATACCGGAAAGTTTTGCCACTCCCATAAAATACTCGTCCCAGGAAATATAATCCTCTCGTTTCTTAGTCATTTCTTATCTCCGGCATCTTATTATTTCGTACCAAAAATACGGTCTCCGGCATCGCCAAGGCCCGGAACAATGTATCCGTGGTCATTCAGCTTCTCATCCAGCGCCGCAATGTAAATATCTACGTCCGGATGGCTCTCCTGCATCTTTCTCACTCCCTCCGGAGCCGCAATGATACACATAAAACGGATATTTTTGCAGCCCTTATCTTTCAGCATCTGGATCGCTGCCACGGAGGAACCACCGGTAGCCAGCATGGGATCCACTACGAATACTTCTCTCTCATCACAATCCGCCGGGAGTTTGCAATAATATTCTACGGGGTTTAAAGTCTCCGGATCGCGGTACAGACCGATATGTCCTACTTTAGCTGCCGGGATCATATCCAACATACCATCTACCATACCAAGACCCGCTCTCAGGATCGGGACTACCGCCAGCTTCTTTCCGCTGAGTTCTTTTACCGTAGTCTTGCAGATCGGGGTCTCTATCTCCACATCTACCAGCTTCAGGTCTCTGGTGGCCTCATAGCACATTAGCTTCGCGATCTCACCGATCATAGCCCGAAAATCCTTGGAACCAACTTCTTTTCTGCGGATGAGCCCCACCTTGTGCTGAATTAACGGGTGATCCATTACTGTAACTTTCGACATTTTCGTTTCCTCCTTCGGTTTTATAACATTAATTCTTCTTCATTTAGCACAACTACCAGCCTGTTGATCCATTCCATGAGCTGTTCAAAGCACTGGCCATAGTCGCTCAGTGTTCCCCCATAGGGATCCTCCACATCTCCATCCTCCCGGATATACTCCGTCAGTGTATAGAGATTTTTTGCGCCCTCATAGTCTTTCAAGATCTTTTCTTTCTGGGCATAATCCATGGTGAGTACCAGCGTTCGGTCGTCGAAATCCTCTTTTCCGAAAGGTTCGCTGGTATGATCTTTCATGGACAGTCCGTTACTGGCCAAAACAGCCTCCGCCTTGGGATTGATAGGCTCCGGAAACAGGACTACCAGGCCTTTGGAATCGATCAGGATATCCTCCAGCAAATATTTGCTCTGTAAAATCGCTTCTGCCATAGGGCTGGTGGAGGTATCGCTTCCGCTAACAAAAATAAGTTTGTCATATCTTTTCAACGTTCTCACTCCTCCTAAGCAGTAATTATCTGATGCCCGGCCGCTTTGATCAGTCGATTCATGATCGCCTGCCCCATCTGCGGCGTATCAAATGCCTCCGAATATATCTTTGAAACCCCCAGTTCATCGAACTCTCGCAAAATACCATACAGGTGCATAGCGATGGTGAGTTCTTCTGTCCTGGTTCCTGCCGCTTTCACGATCCCAATCGGATAGTCTGCAGCAGTTTCCTGGGTGGCAATGATTCCAACCATGCCCCCTGCCTTCTGTTCCTCTCTGGCCAGCTCATTGATTTTTCTTTTCACCGCCTGTGACTCGCCCTCCACAATGGTGAGGCTGGCTTTTGGTGCATAGTGACGATATTTCATTCCAGGCGCCTTAGGTCTTTGCTTCGGATCGTCCGCTGTCAGTCCCGGATCCATCCGCACCTTCCCGATCACACGCTCCAGCATTTCCTGGTTTATATAGCCGGGACGCAGGATCACAGGATATTCTTCTGTGAGATCCACGATGGTGGATTCCAGGCCGATCTCCACGTCCCCGCCGTCCAGGATCATATCAATTCTTCCGGACAGATCCTCCGCCACATGAATTGCCTTCGTTGGGCTGGGTCTCCCGGATGTATTGGCACTGGGCGCTGCGATGTAGCCACCCCCGGCCTCAATCAGGGCTAACGCTATTGGATGATCGGGCATACGCACCGCCACCGTATCCAGACCGCCGGTGGTTCCGTAGGGCACCATCTCGGTCTTTGAAAAGATCATCGTAAGCGGTCCCGGCCAGAACGCATCCGCCAGCGCTGCCGCTGCCCTCGGTATCTCCCTGGCAATTTTATCCAGAGCAGAAAACTCAGAAATATGAACGATCAATGGATTGTCAGACGGTCTTCCCTTGGCTGCGTAAATTTTGGCGGATGCCTCTGCGTCCAGCGCATTGGCTCCCAGGCCATACACAGTCTCCGTCGGAAACGCCACAAGGCCGCCTTCTCTAATGATCTGGCCCGCCCGCGCCATTTCCTTCCCGTCAACCCCGGCGGTCATATCCACCATACTTGTCTCCATCATCCGTACCATGCGGCAGCTATCTTCCACCTGCCGCTTCCTCTCCATTTTCCTATGATCTGCTTTCACCATGCTCATTATAGCACTACACAAAGATATTTAAAACCCTTTTTTCAGCATCACCATTTTTCGTTTACAATCCATGGAAATGTATTATATAATGTAATCTATCAGAAGTTGCGCAGCAACTTCAGATGCATAGCTCCGAAGGAGCTGATAGATTAACGAGCGAAAACGCGAAGAGTTTTTGCGAGTTTATAAATTTAGAGACTCGAAAAAACGGGAAAGGAAGAACATTATGGAAACGGAAGAACTGAAAACGGAAGAAACCGCCCCGGCGGAAACCATGGAAGATTACGCTCAGGAACTGGAAGCATCATTCAAAAAAATCTATGAGGGAGATATTCTCACAGGTACGGTCATTGGAGTATCCGAGACAGAGATCACTCTGGACTTTGGGTACTATACGGATGGCATTATCCGCCTGGAAGACGCAAGCGATGATCCTGCTTTCTCGTTGAAAGAGAATATCCAGGTAGGGCAATCCCTGTCCGCTACCGTGATCCGCAGAGATGACGGCGCCGGCCATATTCTGCTGTCCATGAAAGAGGCAGCCGCTGTGCTTGCCTGGGACAGACTGAAAGAACTGCTGGAGAGCCAGGAGAATGTAACTGTGAAAATCACCGGCGTCACCAGAGGCGGCGCTGTGGCTTATCTGGAAGGGCGGATTTATTCCCGCATCAAAGCTGGCCCTGGATTATGTAGAAGAGGATGATCTGGTAAACTTCCTGAACCAGTCCATTGAAGTCCGTGTTATCACCGCTGATGAAGAGGACAAGCGTCTGGTGATGTCTGCCCGTGATATTCTTCGGGAAGCTGCGGACGCAGAGCGAGCCAGAAAGGTTTCGAACGTGGAAATCGGGCTGGTGACAGAAGGAACCGTAGAAACCCTGAAACCCTACGGTGCTTTCGTAAATCTGGGCAACGGACTGTCCGGTATGATCCACATTTCTCAGATCAGCCACCAGCGGATCAAACACCCCGGTGTGGTCTTAAGCGAAGGGCAGAAAGTAAAAGTCAAGATCATTGATGTAAAAGATGGGAAAATCAGCCTGAGCATGAAAGCTTTGGAAGATGTTGCCGCTAAAGAGATCGAAGAAGAGACCTATGAACTGCCGGAGGCAGAGGCCGCAACCACCTCCCTGGGCTCACTGTTCGCAAATCTGAAGCTGTGAACAAAAGTGTTGTTCCGCGCGCGAAGCTGCGCATCGCCCGGAAGGCTGCCGCATTAAACGCATATTTTGCACAATTATAGTTTTCTGAGAGCCTCATCATACGTTGGTACTTCCTGGCTGCAAGCTTATGCGCAGCAGGCAGGTTAGTATCCATTACGTATGATGGGAAGCGAAAGCGATCCTCAGAAAACTATAATTATGCACCAGAATGCTTACTGCGACAGCCCAACCCAGCAAACAATTCCGTCACAGATAGCCGTTGCCACAGCGTTCTGATACTCTTCTGTCTGAATCTTTGCCGCCTCCTCCGGATTGGAGAGAAACGCGCACTCCACAAGCACCGTCACACTGGCAGATCGTTTCAAGATATAATAATTGGTGTTTCCTTTTATCTCCCGGGGTTTTGTGATCCCCAGCTGTGTGTTCAGCTGCTCCTGAATACAGGTCGCCAGTTCTTTTCCTTCCGCAGAATGTTCAAAGTAAAAGACCTGCGGACCGTACACCGCCGGGTCCGAGTAGCTGTTCTGATGGATGCTGACAGTCAGAAGCGGATCATTCTCCTCAATCAACGCACACCTTCGCTGCATATCCTGAGCCTTTTTATTGACGGTCTCCGGATCATAAAGCCCCCTATCCTCTGTTCGGGTAAGCATTGTCTCAAAGCCTTGTTCCTCCAGTTTTTCTGCCAGAACCAGGGATACCTGGAGGTTAATTAGTTTCTCCTCTATTCCGCCCACACCGATCATACCGGGATCCATACCCCCATGTCCGGGGTCGAGGATAATGAGCCCTCTTTGTCCCTTTATCTTTGGTTCTACCTGCTCTGTTTCTGTCAGCGCTGTCTCTGAGGATCCCGTCTCTGCCGCAGGCGCCTGGTTCGTCTCACTGCCCAGCTGCTCACGGAAGGCAATACGCGGCACGAAATATGCAAGTATCAGGATTGTAAGGGCCATACAGGTTTTTATGACCGCCCGCAGCTTCTTTTCATCCATACGGAAAACTCTCCCGCAGAAATAGTTAGTTTATCTTATGCGCAGGCCTGGGAAGATAGAATATCATCATTTTGGGTTGTGATTACCCATCGTATTTATAATCCCAGATTTTATCTCCATGCTGCAGTTTGCTCAGAAGTTCTGTTTTTCTTAAATATCCATTTATAATTCCATCTATCTGCTTCTGACTCAAATTTCCTTTTTCCAAAAGCGCTCTTACTTCATCTTCAAAAGGTAATTTGTCAATATTAATCAGAGAATACTCCCGGACATATTTCAGCAGATCCGTTTCTTTCTTTCGAAAACTGTTCACAGAAATATTGAGCAGAGGATCCTGCTGGGGAAGGCTTGTACAGTTCCAGAACATACTGTTTCCCGAATCAAAAATCGGTGCCATCCCAATAAAACGAAGGCTGACAGGATCTCGTAAAATTCCAAAATTGTTAAAGTGCCTGTCTGTATTTGTAAGAACAAAATCTGAAAGAATTTGATATTCCAAAAAAGTACGAACACTTTCTTCCGAAAGGCCGTTTTTCATACATACTCTGATAAAATGTTCATATTCGGACAATGTATTATCTTTCTTCTCCGAGCAAGACACATCATATGCCGGAATAAACTCCACAGCAAATGAAGCAAAATTCTCACAGATACAACCCAATGCATATCCATGATTTACTGTAATATCACATAACTGATACCTGACAAATGGAACCTTATTTTGCTTCTGGTGAAGAAGCGTTGCAAGCACTTCATTTATACTCTGCTGAAAGGTATCCCCATAGTTTCCTTTGATCAGACATCGCTTTCCGTCCTGAATGATCCATTTTTTCTGAAGTTCTCCCTGTGTAGAAGCACTCGGATAAAATATGGTTTTGCCTAACAGATCTATTCTGTCTGCAATGGTATCATCCTGTATAAACTGTAATTCTCCGATATCATCTCGAAAATCATTCGTAAATAAATTCACCTGTTTCCAGCAAAACGGGCTGTCTAATGGCTTGATCCAGTAGTGATCCATCAAGCTCAGGCCATAACTCCGAGTCAAAAATGACTGGGCATTAGAAATCCCTTGATTCTTCAGAATCATTTCTATCGTACCCTGCTGTATCGGCACTGCTCTTCTTTTCCACCAGCTCCTTAGATCATCCTGTGAAAGATTTGCGCCTAACGGCAATAATTCCTTCTTTACTTTTGATGCAACTTTTGTGATGCTGCCAGATATCTGATCGATTTCAACAATCGTAACAATATCATCCTTGTGCATAAGATAATACAGATCTTCACCACTCATCCCACTCATCACCTCTCAGTTTTTTACTTTTTTCTTGGAAAAGCTCGTTCTCTATATAAGATTCCATTTTCATGACGGCCGCATCCCTAAGCCAGGGTAACGTCTGCTCAGTAAAGATAGCCGAAAAAGGCAATTCATGGATCATACCACGATAAACAAAAACAAGCATACAGCCTTCCTTCGCAGCAATCCATTTTCCATATACTTTATAGGTCTCAGATTTGATTTCCGCTTCCCGGATCCATTTTAACATCTGCTTTTCTCCGAAAACCGGACCATTTTCCAAAAGATACGGTTCCAGCAAGTCCTCAACCGTACATCCCAATGTCATAGACAATTTATATAACAACTCTCCCTTTGCATGGGAAATATCTTTATGCCCCTGCTCATAGTCCTGCAATGATCTCAGATTGATACCACATAATTCAGATACTTCCCTGCGGGTCAGTCCACTTATTTGACGTAAAGATTTCAAAGCTGTCATGTTCCATCATCTCCACATATTAATCTTTTCCTCACCAATATTATACGCAATTTTGCGTATTTGGCAAGTCCCATCATCATCGTATATCCATTCTTTTAAGTGAAATAAATTCTATAAAAAAGACGTCCATCTCTCGGACGTCTATACTTCTTAGGGGGGCTGTTGCAAAATACTGGCTAACGGAGTTCCGATACCCTATGTTCGCTTGCTCCTTCCGACACTGTATGTCTATGACGGACTAAAGTCCGCCCTATCTCATACAGTGTCTCGGAGATGCGTACATATGGATACGCAAAGACTTGGCATTTTTCCCAAAAACCAGATTTATGATCCGCTCCGTGGCATGTCCGTCACAGGCGCTCATAAATTTATTTTTAAAATCAATCACTTCCTGCTTATCAAACCGTTCCTCCAAATGCAGGATATAGTCGATCATCTCTTCATTTGTTTGGCAGACCGGGCCAGGAGTCAGCTCATCGTAAGGATAGTAGAAGCCTCTCCAGTCAAAATACTCCTCCAGATCGTAGGCGTAAAACAGCATCGGCCGTTCAAACAGGGAGTACTCAAAAATTACCGAAGAGTAATCCGAGATGCAGATGTCACTGACACAAAGAAGATCCTCGATGGACATAGTCTTTGTAGCGTCATAGGCAAAGGTTCCTTGCAATTTCTCCGGTATCGGCGGGAGTTCCC
>CACYXH010000139.1 GCA_902778245.1 uncultured Lachnospiraceae bacterium
AGGCGTAGTCCTGATTTCCAGAAGGAGAATGGAAGCTTAATCTGATGGTGTATCAGACAGGATATAAATAGCTGCAGTAAATGGCACCAATAAAGGTTTAGTCATTGTTAAGGCGGCTTATTTGCCTGAAATATAAAACGTATATATTGTCCGCGCTTCCCGCTTCGGCGGGGAGTGCGGCTGATATATAAAACAACAGGGAAAGATAGCCGGAGTGCCGGCAGTATCTGAAAAGGCTTACAGGTATAAACTGTGGACATGAATTGACTTCATGGGCAGAGTTTATAACTGCAGGCAGGTTCACAGGGCATATTGCTTTGAATCTATAAACCTATTTTGCCGAGATGAGACTGGAGAGCAGCATGATCTGTTCGGGATATGGAACAGGCGGGCTGCAGCAGACAGATAATGAAAAGATGGATTAAAGAACAAAAGGTCAACCTGATTCTGTGTTTGATCATCCTTATAGGTATTGGCCTGATCAGTTATCCCAGTGTGGCTGACTGGTGGAACAGTTTTCACGAGTCCAGGGCAGTTGCTTCCTACGCAGCTGCGGTATCTGATTTGAGCACAGAAGATTATGACAGACTGTTCGCGGAGGCGGAAGCATATAACCAGAGGCTGGCACAGACTGGCGTGAATTGGTCTATGTCAGAAGAGGAGATTCAGGAATATAACAATATCCTTGCTGTATCTGATTCCGGAATCATGGGTTATATTGACATCCCCAAGATCCGGCAGACGCTGCCGATCTACCACGGAACAGATGATGTTATATTACAGATCGCGATAGGCCACTTGGCCTGGACTTCTTTTCCGGTCGGCGGTGAATCCACACACTGCGTAGTATTGGGACACAGGGGGCTTCCCTCAGCCAGGCTGTTCACGGATTTGGATAAGCTGGTCGTTGGAGATATCTGGACCATGACGGTTCTGAACCGTACGGTGACCTACGAAGTGGATCAGATCCTCATCGTGGAACCGGAGGACCTTTCGGAACTGCAGATCATACAGGGCAAGGATTACTGTACGTTGCTGACCTGCACGCCCTATGGAATCAATTCCCACCGTCTGCTGGTGCGGGGGCACAGAATCGCGAATTTGGATGGTTACGCCAATGTAACGGCGGATGCCATGCAGGTCGACAGAACGCTGGTGGCGATGGTACTGGCCGCGATTATGCTGCTGATCCTGTTGATCCATCTGCTGGTCACTTCCAGCAAGTGGTATAAGGAACGTATGGACAGGCGGGAGCAGGAACGAAGGAAGAAGAGAGCACAGCGACGTAAGAAATCATGAGATTCATGCGGAGGCTGAAAACGGAATAGAAACTGCTTCATTTGGCCGGTGGACAGGAGGCTGCTCCATCGGAGGAATGAAGAAAACCAATACCGGGAAGAGGAAAGTAAAATGAAACGATTTGCGAACATCTTCGGGAAACATGTTAATAAGAAGAAAGGCGGGTTCATAAGAAGAGCCGGCGCTCTCCTATGCGCCTTGTGTCTGGCTGCTGCCATACCTGTGATGGCTATGGCCGATACTATGGTTGATCCGGATCGGACGGATGGTTCCATTACGCTGCAGCTGTCCTATACCAATGCCAAGGGCGTTAAGAAGAGCATGAGCGGTGGCAGTATTGGTATCTTTACAGTAGCAGGCGTCAAAAGTGAAGACGGCAATCAGTTATATGATATCAGTACGGGCAAGTTTGCTGATCAGGCGATGGTCAGGGACATCCCCGGTATGAGTGAATCCAAATTAAATTCCAAAAACAGTTCGATCGCTTCGGTTTTGGCTAAAAAAGCTTCGGAAGATGATGCGGATCAGGTGGTTTCCATTCAGAATGGCAGCGTGTCTTTTAAGGAGCTTCGTCCCGGACTTTATCTGGTCATGCAGATCGAGGATTCCAAGGACGATGTGGCCATTAACCCGTTCCTGATTTCAGTCCCTTATGATGGTGCATTTCAGATTAGTGCGCTTCCTAAGGCCGGCGTAAAGGTCCCTGATAAACCGGAGACCCCTCCGCCCCATAAGCCGCCTAAGACACCGCCCGAGCGCCGGATTCCCAGGACCGGACAGCTGTGGTGGCCGGTGGCAGTGGGATTATCTGCAGGCGCGGTCCTGATCGTTGCCGGTATCCTGATGCGGAAAAAGAATCAGAGTACCGCAGCCTGATGGCCTGAATAGATTCATGAAGCAGTATAAAGCAGCTGCAAGTGCCCGTCCGGGCATTTGCAGCTGCTTTTTCGGGATTATCTGCAGGCGGAATTTTGTGATTGAAGAACTGCAGACAGACTGAATTGCTATGGCATTACCGGAACAGCGGTTGTATGATATACAAGAGAATGAAAAGTATGCAGGAGCATTATTATGAGAAATAGAATCAGTAATATATTGATCTTCCTGGGCATAATCCTGGTACTGGGAGCCGGCGGTCTGACGGCCTATAACATATGGGATGGCATCCGTGCGGCAAAGGCTTCCAGTGAGATCGTTGAGAAGCTCAATATCGGGGAGGAACTGATCGAGGCTCTGGATTTTGAACCGGACGGTTCATCTGAAATGCCGGTCTACACGGTAGATGGCTATAACTACATCGGGATCCTGGAGATTCCTTCTCTGGAATTGACGCTTCCGGTCATGGACAGATGGGATTATACCAGGCTCAAGATCAGTCCCTGTGTATATTGTGGCAGTTACAAGACCAATGATCTTGTCATATGCGCTCATAATTATGCAAGGCATTTCTCGCCCGTCAAATGGATTGATATAGGTGCGGACGTATATCTGATAACTGTCGAGCGAAAAGTTTATCACTATCAGGTCACGAACAGGGAGACTGTGCAGCCTGACTCAGTGGAGCATATGATCCAGAATACCAATAATACGAAAGATGGTTCTGTGACCAGCGAGTGGGACCTGACCTTATTCACCTGCAACACAGGCGGGCAGACCAGGTGCGCGGTCCGGTGCAGCAGGGTCAGAAAAGAGGAATAGCAAATGAGAAGTAACGGCAGGGTCGGCGGAGAAATCCGCCGGCCCTGTTTTCTTTCCCCAGATTAAGAAAAAATGATTTACATTAAAGTAACCGTAAATCGGTGTTCAATCGTAAGCGCTTAAACATTGGGTGGTAAAACACTCTCGATTCCATGTGTGATAATGGTAGAGGGTAGCTTTTTACTCCCAACAAGAAAATACTCCAGCCGCTTCGGCTGCGGCCAGAGTACCTTGATAATTCACATATGATCGAAATGCGGCGGGAATCATACTTTTCCCTTTTCTTTCTCGTAGGATCTGATCGCATCCTGCAGCTGACTGCTCCAGGGCATAAGTTCCTCAAAAATGGAACTGCTATCGCGAGCAAAGAGCGGAATGGTGGACATTCTTTCCAATACATACCGAAGGTAATACGAGGTGAGACGCAATGAAAGCGATGGAACGGGGATACGATGTATACCACACCCTGCGGCAGACTTTGGAATCGGGCTGGGAGGTACTGGCCCGTCAACCGGCGGTTCCGGTTTTGGCGGAGTGTGCCGGGCGGCTGC
>CACYXH010000140.1 GCA_902778245.1 uncultured Lachnospiraceae bacterium
AAGGCAAACAGGTCGATGTCATTGCTGAGACGAAGGTTCACTATCATGTCAAGAAGACCAAGAACGTCACCATCAAGCATGTGACGCATACTTCCTTCTGGAGAATGGAGAATGAAGCAGATGTTGATAAATATCTGTCCGCACTTCGGAAGACGCTTCTTGAAGAACTGGAAGGAACTGACATAGTGAATGTGGAGTTTTGATTATGGGTATCAAAGAGTATAAACAGAAAAAAGAAGCAGAAATGACTCAGATACTCTTCTCACTGATCGACAACTGGGAAGAGGAAATCATCGAGTTTAAGGAAGCCGGGAAGAGCTTTAAACAGAGCGAAATCGGGCAATATTTTTCTGCGATCAGTAACGAGGCTAATTTGCGTGGGCATCGGTACGGTTGGCTCATTTTTGGAGTCCGCAATAAAGACAGACATATTGTAGGAAGCGATTATCGCGATACTCAGGGCCTGAATACTCTAAAAAACGAAATTGCTTTGAATACTACCGGCGGTATATCATTTGTTGACATCTACGAAGTATATCCTGTGGTGGATGACGAGAAAAAACGGGTAATTATGTTTCAGATTCCGGCAGCTATTACAGCGATCCCTACAGGCTGGCATAACATTGAATATGGCCGCGATGGAGAATCTCTTGTTCCTCTGTCTGCCGAAAAACGGGAAAGAATCCGCAATCAGGAAAAGTACAAAGAGAAAATGAACCGGCCTCATATTTCAGAGGAAATAGATCGGATAAGTGATGCTGAATTTCTGAAGAAGTTGCATTTGCTGCGTGATGGGAAAGTGACAAAAGCAGCGATGATATTATTAGGAAAAACAGAAAGCGCCGGGATGTTTGAAACACCGCCATTGATTATGTGGAGACTTTATTCCGCTGATGGGGCAGTGAAGGCATACGAAATATTCGAGATTCCATTTATTACAGTTGCTGATCTTATTCTGGAGAAAATTCGGTTTGTCACATACCGCTATATGCCAAATCGAAGGACACTCTTCCCAGAGGAGACGATTCAGTACAATAGTTGGATTTTGAGAGAGCTGCTGCATAATTGTATTGCGCATTCTAATTATCAACTTGGCGGAAGGATATATGTGAATGAATTTGAAGATCATCTGACAATCACGAACCCCGGGAACTTTATTCCGGACAGTGTTCAAGCTGTTCTTGAACCGGGATATAATCCGCCTTTCTATCGGAATCCACTTCTGGCGTCAGCCATGGTCGATGTTAGAATGATTGATACGGCATCCAGTGGCATACCAACAATATTCCGATTGGAAAAAGAAAGATATTTTCCAATGCCGGATTACGATACGAACCATCAACATCAGGTATCCGTTACTGTTTATGGGCACATCGTGAATGAAAGATACACTCATATTCTTTTCGACAATCCGAGTATGGATTTAAGAACCGTGTATCTGATAGATAAGGTGCAAAAGAAGCATTCCATTTCGGAAGAGGAACTTATAGAACTACAGGAAAAACAACTTGTCAGGGGAGAGCCGGACAATCTCTTTCTCATTGATGATATTCATGAAACTGTGATAAATGCGAATGAAACACAAAAACAGATGGATAACGAAAAGGAAACAACTGTCTCTGATGAAAAACAGTTGTTTGAGACGAAAAAACAGGCGTTTGAACAGTTGATTACTCAGTATAGATTATCGGCTCCAACAAGAGATAATGTGATGCGACTATATGAAGAATATAGAACAGAAGGTATATTTTCCAGAGCAGATATTAAGAAAGTATGTAAAATTACGGACTCACCGGCTGGGACGTTGATCAACAAGCTGAAGAAACTAAAGTTAATAGAGTCAGTCACTGGAAACGGAAAGGGCAAGTATCGATTTACGGTGATCGATTGAGAGGAGAAAGCGTAAATATGAACAAGACTGCCATAAAGAACTTCGCCATCTGGGCGAGAAATAAGCTGATCGCAGATATCAGCTATCGTGCAGGCCTTATGGGCATCACTGCAGAGGGCATTCATTCTGCGCTTCCGCAGTCCACTGGACAGACCGAATTCTATGATATCGGGACTGCAGAGCCTTACACGATCACTGGCGAAGCGATCAAACAGCGCAAGCATCTGGTGGAACTGATCCGAGCAAAGGAGAAAGAGACCAATTATCAAACGGCATATAAGTATGTGATTGAGGAGGTAACCTATACCTGGTTCAACCGTTTGATTGCCGTGCGCTTTATGGAAGTCAATGACTATCTGCCGAGCCATATCCGCGTGCTGTCTTCCGATACCGGGAAGCTGGAACCGGATTTGGTAACCACGCCTTTTGATGCCGATCTGGAATTTACAAGTGCTGAGCAGCAGACGATTATCGATCTGAAGAATGACAATAAGCTGGATGAAGTCTTCCGGATGCTCTTTATCAAGCAGTGCAATGCACTGAATGAGATCCTTCCTGCGCTTTTCGAGAAGACCAGTGATTATACCGAGCTTTTGCTGAACCTGTCCGTAATCGATCAGGATGGTGTTGTGTACCACCTTGTTCATGATATCCCGGAAGAAGATTTCGATGTGGAGCGCGGTGGTCAGGTCGAGATCATCGGCTGGCTGTATCAGTATTACAACACAGAACCGAAGAACGAAGCCTTTGCAAAGTCCGGAAAGATCAGCAAAGAGGAGATTCCTGCAGTTACACAGCTCTTTACCCCGGACTGGATCGTTAGATATATGGTAGAGAACTCTGTTGGACGACTGTGGATTGAACATTTGAGGGCATTGGATGAATCAACTGATGAGGCCGTGCTGGCGGCTGATTTCGGTTGGAAATATTATTTGCCGGAAGCAAAGCAGGAACCAGAAGTGGAAGAAAAGCTCCGCGAACTGCGAAAAGAACGTGCATCTCTGACACCGGAACAGATCACCATGATCGATCCCTGTATGGGCAGCGGCCATATATTGGTCTACGGATTCTCAGTTCTGATGCAGATCTATGAGAATGCAGGCTATGGTCAGCGTGACGCTGCGAAGAGCATTCTGGAACACAATCTGTTGGGTCTTGATATCGATGACCGCGCTTATCAGATGGCGTACTTTGCCGTGATGATGAAGGCGCGTGAATATAACCGCCGCATTCTGAACGGAGAAAATAGCTGCAAGGTCTATGCTATTCAGGAAAGCAACGGAATTACGGATGCTGCTCTGGGCGATATGGGAGCGAATCTATCTGAAGAGGATCACCAGACAGCGCTGAAAGAAATCAGAACTCTGATTTCTGAATTCAAGGATGCCAAGGAATACGGCAGCATACTGAATATTGAAAAGCGTGACTGGGAACTGTTGCGCCGCTTTGCTGTGCCGAATGTTCAGAGTGGACAGCTTACTTTGGATATGAATGGGGCAGAAGAAGCAGCGGAGAGATTGCAGGAGCTTATTGATATTGCAGAGGTGATGGCGAATAA
>CACYXH010000141.1 GCA_902778245.1 uncultured Lachnospiraceae bacterium
GTTCTGATGCATACGATCCGTGAGAAAGGTTGGTTTGTGAATTGGAATGCTGAATCACGTTCTGAGATGCTGAGCTTTATGGAAGAAGCCTATGATATCCGGATAAGTACAGAACTATATTTCGCTGATGATGCCGGGAAAGCAGTGCACGGGTTCTTTGAAAGCTGCTATGGATCGGAGTTCGGCTGGCCGGAACCGCTTCATCAGCTGTATCGGGGGATGATGGACGAATACCATCTGACCTGGGAAGCAGAACCGTTCTATCTGCCGGGGAGATGCCGTGTGATACACGGACTGAAAACAGGCTTGGAATGGGACCGGATGGCAATCCTGTTCGAAGGGACGATCCCTGCTGACTGGCAGTTCGTTTTTGATGATCCTCACCTGGAAGGATGGCAATGTCACAGCGGTGTGATTGTCGCAAAAGATGGTTCCCAAAGTGATCAGGATCCCCTGAAAAATGGCGGAGGCTATGGCCTGGCAGCCTTTGAGAAAGATGGACACCGGCAGTTGATTCAGATTGTTTCAACCTATGACGGATGGAAGATTTATCCGCTGGGTGAAAACTCAATGGTTCAGTCCGGGGATTACCGGGTTACCTTTGACGGACTTCACAGATTGATTGCGGTGGAATATCCGCTGAATAAAGACGAAATGGCATCGTTTTATCTTTCCCCTTCAGTTAATCCTGAAAGCATTCACTGCCGGATCGATGCCTACGAGCGGCTGAATAAAAAAACAGGTGAAGCCGTCTGGATTGCAGTTGCTTCTACATCTATGCCTACATGGCAGCGGGAACATGATGAGCTAAGCATCACCATCAAAGCCAGATTTCCGGATCAGATAGGAATTGTACCGATTGATCTGTTCCCGACCACAAAGGAAGAAGCTCTTCAGAACAATTATCCCGGATTACCGGAAAACTACGTCCTTGTAAACGGGGTCAATTTCCGGACACAGACAAGCAGCCGTTCACGCAGCTACGGTGAACTGAAGGCCGGCGTGATGATTCCGGTGCTGGACATTGTGCCCGGTGATCCCAACGACTGGATTCATACCAGAATCGGAGCCTTGGAAGGATATGTGGTTTCCAGCTATACCAGCATTGGAGGCAGGTTGCAGCCGATGACCAGCACTCAGCCTGTAGCAAAGGCGAAGAAGGAAATTGAAGTTAAAAACGGAACGGGCTGGTTTGACAGTACAGTTGGGACATTCCCTGCCGGAACAAGAATGCATGTCATCATGGAAGACGGAGACTGGCTGTATGTGGATATTCCCCGGGGAGAAATGAACTGGCTGATGGACCCGGAAGGAACCTTTGGTTATGTCAGGAAGAGTGATGTTATCCAAGCAGCGACTGCCTGCCATCTGGATTGGATGGATGAATAACGGAGGCCCAATATGAAAAGATTTTTTGTAGCGCTGCTGATTATGCTCCTGCCACTCAACGCATGTGCAGAAGATAATCTTGTTTACTGGATCAACCCAGACGGCGGCAGATATTACCATCTGGATTTGAACTGCCCTGTTGAAAACCCCAAATTTCTTCCCCTACAGGTCAGTATGATAAAAGAAGAACTGGAACAGTCGGAGAACAGTTTCTATCTTCCGTGTAATATTTGCGTGGATGAAAGCCATGTAGTATCTGTTCCGGAAGAGATAAAAGAAACCGGAATGCCAACGGAAGAACCGGCATGGGAAATGATCATTGATCCAAAATACTCAGAGTATACTTTGAAAGACAGATATGTTGAAGAAAGACCCGTATGGATTGATGAACATAACATGCTGGCCAAAGCAGGATGGAATCCGGAAGGAGTATTCCTTTCACTTCCGGATGGCGATGTCGGCCTGGCAGCAATCTCTGCGAATACCCTGAATTTCTACCGCTGGGGTGAAGACGGTCTGATCACGGAAAAAAGCATCGAAGGAAAATGGCAGGATGTTCGGGGTAATACAAAGGGCGTCTGCGCGACAAGAAAAACTGATGAGAACACGGCTTTTGCCCATTTGTTTGATCCTGCGGGCAATGAAATCTGGACATATGAATTCAATGATCCCGGCAGGATTTCCGGATGGTACGCCAATCCGGATGCAACAGACGGTGCGGGCACATATCTTGTAATTGTCCGGGTGGAATCAGACCTGCGTACAGCTTTCTGTGTGCGGAACAGAGAAATCATCTGGCAGCAGAATCTGCTCTATGGCGGGAATGCTTTCTATGCCGGAGACCAGACATTTATCGTCGCTGAGACCACATCGGATGATGATCTCTATGCGGATATTATTCTGGATCATCGTGACATGGAAGGAAAAAGCCTTGGGATCAAACGCTTATCCGGGGACGGGGTGGTCAAGTCCATTCATGTCATCCTGCAAAACGCGGAAACCGGAGGATATACGATATATGGACGAGCTGTAGCGAATTCCCGACAGGTATACACTGTATTCCGGATGGAACTGGACAGCCAGATGAACCAGCAGTCCATCAGTGTTCGCGACGTTGATTTTTATCCGGATTATAACTTCTCGGTAATCACCGCACCGGATGGAGACGCATATGTGTATTGCAGAACCTATGATGAAACCTATGTGCAGCCGGTCTTGGTGCCGTTCAACGTATTGGAAGAAACTGAATCACACGGTATACGACTGCACTGATTACAGAAACTGTTTTTGTGATTGCTTCGTTATATTTCCAGGAGGGATGACGGATAAAAAAGCTATTGAGATAATCTGCAGAATGAGCGGGTGTTCTCATTTTCAGGAGATCAGTGGATTGCCGGAACAGCAGCAGGAAAAGCTGATCCGGGAAGCTCGGAAAGCCGCTGTTTCCATCCGAAACCGCTCAGCGTCGGATAGAAGAGGCCAAGGCCAGGATGGAAAAAGAGAAGGAAGCCGCCAGAGACGCCACTCAGGAAGTAGCCGACCTGCTTTCCTGGGCAGACACCTTCGACGAAGCCAACGCGGAAACAAAGCACATGATCATTGCCCGGCTGGTGGAGCGGATCGAAATCAACCATGACTGTGAGGTCGAGATCAAGTTCCGCATCAGCGTCGAGCAGTATATGCGAATTGCGGCATAAGCGCCGGAAAAAAACGAACTCCCACGGGGTGATTGAACCGCATCCCGTCAAGTAGACAGTGAAACAAAAAACAAGTTAGGAACAAGAGATCTCTGGTGACCAGCCAAGGTTGCCAGAGACTTTCTTTAGTAAAAGCACGGCAAATAGCACCCTGCTGTCATCCGGTCAAGGGCTTCGCAAGTGGCCTGCGGCCACCCTTGACCGAAAGGCAATCAAGGAGGGTCAGATAAATCTGCCCTCCCGGGCCAATTCTCACTTAAGCAGCGAAGTACATCTTGTGCTTTTCCATAGGAGTGAGTACGCCAAGGTTCCGCTGGAGCCGTTCGGTATTGTAATACTGAATGAAATCCTCAATCATAGCAACCAGGCTGGCCCTGTCGGTGAAGCGTATTCCGTAATACCGCTCTCGTTTCAGGATGCCCCAGAATCCTTCCATGGGTCCGTTATCAATGCATTTGGCAACTCTGGACATACTCTGAGCCATGCCGGCTTCGGTCAGCATACGGTGGAATGCGCGGTTGGTGTACTGAAATCCTCTGTCCGAATTATACCGAATTCGGCATAATTCAGACTATGCCGAAGAAAATACTATACCGAAGATTTGCTCTGCGGCTTGAAATACCATCTTTCTGTGAAATTCTTCGGCATAGTATTATTGTCAATCCAGAACTTTTCTTCATCAGCGAATATCGGGGCTGCTTTGTTCATCGCTTCGCTCATCATTTCGAGTGTTGCGAATGCATAGAAACCGGAAGTGGTGGACATACTTTCGTGCCCAAGAAGCTGCATAATAAACGGAAGCGGTACTCCGTTGCGGTAAAGATCCATTGCCTTGGTTTTGCGAATCAGATGACAATGGACATTGTTCGGGACATCGGGACAAGTTTCACGTGCTTTATCAGCTGCGGTTTTCAAGATTAAACTGATACTATCTGTGGAAAGATGGTGCGGAACTCCATCGAAACGGCTGTAAAACAGAGGAGCCTCTGCCATATCCGGATGAAATTCACCCAGATACCTTTTCAGATGCTCAACCGTTTTATTCATAAGAGGTACATTCCTTGTTTTGCGACCTTTACCGGTGAGAGTAACATATGGATTAGTAACGTTCAAATGCAAAGCCGAGATATTGAGATCCGCCAGTTCCTGTACCCGTGCACCAGTGTCATAGAGAAGAATCAGGATCATACGGTTCCGACGGTGCTTTACTGTTCGTGTGTCATAAGATGAAAGGATTGCTTTTGTTGCAGAGGGCTGCAGATATTCAATCGGTTTCTTTTCTTCCTTGACTTTTTTCACTGTACAGACATCACTGTGAACACCCCTCAATTCAAAATCCTCATCCCCGCAGTATTTCAGGAAAGATCGAAGTGCTGTCAACTTCAAATTAATGGTTTTCGGAGCATACTTCTTGCCAGACAACCATTCTACAAATTCTTTGACGTTTGCTCGGCAAAATGCATCGAAGGTAACTTTTTCATCAGCAATGCCTTTTTCGCTCTTCAGAAAGGTGAGATAGGTATTCAGGGACTGCTTGTAAGCCTCAGAAGATTTATCCGACTGATTCCTGACAGCAGGCATATAATCATGGAGAAAGGCCCGTGCCATTTGCCAGAAATCCTTGTCTTTTTTCCTTTCATACTTCATCGTCATCCACCTCCGGAATCAGATTTTCCATGGAAGATGTCAGATCACGGTATTTCGGAAAATAATCAGGAATCAGATGGATATAATAGTACGTACTCTCAAGAGAGGAATGCCCCATATACCGCATCAGGTAAGGCAGCATCGCATGTACATCTTTGCCTTCAGAAGACCAACGCATAATGTTACTGCATGCAAAGTGATGCCTGAAATCATAAGCACGCGGTTTTACTTTTCCGTCATATCTTAAACCGGCAGCTTGCCATATATGGCGGAAGTTTAGCGCCAAAGCATTCGCAGAACAAATACCTCCATAAACCCCCGGAAAAAAGTATTCTCTATTCGGAAATACCTTCTGAATAGCAGCATTGTAATCATTCAAATACAAAATCAACTCATCAGACAGAAACAATCGACGATCACGATGCGCTTTTGCCCACAAGATATCGACGTATCCATTAATCAGATGAACATCTGCACACTTTAACTGCCTGGCTTCGGCGGATCTGACGCCGCAGCAATACATAAAGCGAAACAATGCAGGGAATACATAAGGCCGTCCGGGATAGTTTACTCGAAGGACATATCGATCACATTCTTCAAAGAACCGCTGTATCTCGTCTTCTGTCATGAGATATACTTCTGCGTGATACTGACGGACAACAAATTTATTATCCAGAATATAGACATCAGTTTTACCGTTATTTATCAGATAACGTCCGAATTCACGAATCGGCGGAACCCAGCTTCTGTCTTCAGAGTGAGTTTTTGCAGCTCGTTCAAACGCCCAGCCTTCAGTTACTTCTTTTGTTAAACTGTCGAAATTACCATGACTAAAGTTGTATCTGTCCAATTCATGCAGATAGAATTCTGGCGCTTGGTATTTCATCCCCAGTGCATGTTTGAATTCAAGAAATCCTTCCATAGAAGGACCGAGATTGCTTACAAATTCCTTCATGAGCGCACCTCCCTCGAAATTGTCCCAAAGGGAAGCACGCATTCTTTCAGCTTTTTTTCATCAGTAGTAATGTAGATTCCTGTTGTATTTGGATCTGAATGGCCAAGAATGGCTGCAATTGTTTCAATCGGCACAGCATTTTCAACCATTGTAGACGCCGCATTGTGTCGTAAGAGATGCATTCCAAAGATACGACCATTTTTGCTGATTCCTGCTTTTTCAAGAGCACGTTTTACCAGCACATAACAAGCAGAATGGCAGGAAAGAGGCTTAAATGGGGCAAGCGATCTGACAAAGATATAATCATTTGGAGCATGAGGCCTTTCTTCAGTCAAATATCGGGTGATTGCATTTCCAACAGAAGAAATTAAAGGAATACATACCAGATTCCCGGTCTTGCTCTGATGCCAGGATATCGTTTCATTTCGCCAATCTATATCGGAAAGACGAAGGCGAATAATATCACAAGCCCTGATTCCGGTAGACATTCCAAGCAGAATCATGGCAGCATCCCTTAGCGAGATTGTTTCATCAATCGTGACCGCTTTTATCCGCTCTTGCTCTTCGTGATTAAGCACAGGAATGATCCGATTGTGTCTGGTCGCATGAATACCTGCCAGAGCAGTCAGAAGATCATTGCGATTAAAATAGCGACAAATTTTTCGCAGTTCACACAGTGCTTCCCGTTGCCTGCTCTGCTTCAAATGAGTCATGTATTCAATCAGAATGTCAGATGTCAATGCCTCAATTCGTATTATCTGTCCATTGTTTTCCAGATGGTGTAATAACGAATACATCCCATATTCATAAAAATGTCGGGTGTTCTCATTCTCGTATTCATCTTTCAAATCTTCGCAGAATTTATGATATATTCCACAATAGTATTCATCTACAGGCTGGCGTCTGCTTCTGGATGTGGCAGATAAATCAAATAGTCCTGTATTGACATATGAATCAAGAAGGCGGGTAAGGCGACCATGTAGAAAATGTCTTTCTGCACTATATTTCCCTGTTTTCGGACTGATAACATCATCAGCATAAACCTTACCAGTTGCAGAAGTATAATCCGTGATACCCTTTCCGCGACAAAACACTTTGAATCTTCTGACTTCTCCTTGATATAGAAATACCGTATTGGGGCTATACTTTGCATCACGCAAAGCATCAATGAGTAATGAACAGATCGTATCGAGATCCATACTTGAAACACCTCCTTTTGGTGATCCAAGTATAGAATACTATGCCGAAGATTTTCACAGAAAGATGATATTTCAAGCTGCAGAGCAAATCTTCGGTATAGTTTTTTCTTCGGCATAGTCACTGT
>CACYXH010000142.1 GCA_902778245.1 uncultured Lachnospiraceae bacterium
AAAAGTCGAGGGCTATGAATGATAATGTATAACATCCAGAACCCTCGATGAGATCAGTCACTCAACCGTATTCTTTTTTTATTCATGAAACAACCCTGCTTTTGACTTATACGCATCCATCTTTTTCTGCATTTATGACCGCTATATAACCTTCACCAACCGTTGCAAATAAATTCAGGTTTCGGATTAGACGTTAAGGACAGCACCCTCATATCTTCCAGTTCAAACTGCTGTTTTTAAACTTAAAATATTCTTCTATTCTCCATATGCCGACTTTTTTGAAACGCCGAGCCCGCATTAATCCAGCTTATGATGTTCCGTGAAGCAAAGGCATAGCGCAGGTCACAACAAAACAGCAGCCGATAGCATACAGACAGCAGATCAGGAAAAATAATGTTTTATTCCGCACCCAATACCGCGATGTCAAACGGGGGCAATGTTAACTGTGTACCTTCCATCTCCACTGTTTCCTCCGATACGCAGAGCATTTCTTTCAAAGTCCTGCAAGAACAGTCTGTCCCGGCCAGATCCACTACCTGGGGTTCTTTGGAAGTATTGATCACCAGAAGCAGCGGCTGCTCGCCTTCCGTTTCCCGGTAAATAGCACAGACCTCTTTCCCGGAAATTTCTTCCAACAGGGCGCAGCTTCCCCGCATGATGGCCGGATATTGGTTTCGAAGCCGGATCACTTTCCTCACATACGCATAAACAGAAGCTTCCTCCCGGCTCTGCTCCTCCAGACTTCCGAACTTCATCTTCACCTCGTCCATGTCCGCCGGTCCAACACACATACCCTCCGCTTCCGGATCCTCGCTCCAGTACATGGGCGCGCGCTTATTTTCATCCTTGCCGGACCCTTTCATGCCCAGTTCCTCACCGTAATACAGAAACGCATTTCCCGGCATCAGAAGATTCAGGGCCTGAGCCAGCTTTGTCCTGCTGCCATCGTCCTTGTTATAGTACCCTGCGCTTCTGGCCATATCATGATTCGTATAAAACGGAGCATCAATGTACTGGGAACCGTAGGAAGCAAACAGTTCCTCCAGCGATACCAGTTTCTCTCCATAATAGGACGCGCCGCGGCTTCCCCTCACAACAGAAGCGATGTATCCTTCCTGGCCGGCGAACGCAAAATTGAACATCGAATCAATCCCGCTTTCGTAATACTGCGCATAGGTATCCAGATCCGTCCATCCCTCGCCCACAAGATACGCATCCGGTTTTTCCGCTTTCACGATTCCATTCAGCCAGGCGATAAACGCAATATTTTTGGCCTTGTCATCCGTATAATAGGAGGTCACCGCATCCAGGCGAAAACCATCTATCCCCCGTTCAAGCCAGAAACAGAGAATTTCTTCTATTTCTTCCCGCACCTTCTCATTATCCAGATTCAGATCCGGCATGCCGGACCAGAAATGCGCCTCATAGTACCAGTCCGTACCATCCAGCGGTTCATAGTCTTTCTGTTTTTCCCGGGAAAAATTATAATATTCCACATAGGGACACTCCTGGGCAGAGGGCTCCTGTCCCTCCGGAAGTCCCGCCAGATACTCCGCTGCCTGAATAAACCAGGAATGCTGCGAAGAAGTATGGTTGACCGGCAGATCTAAGATCAGTCGGATCCCTCTTTCTTTGCAAGCAGTAAGCAGATTATCAAAATCATCCATCGTCCCATATTGGGAATCGACAGAAAAGTAATCCATCACATCATACTTGTGGTAAGTTGGGGACTGGAAAATGGGCATAAGCCAGATCATGTCGCAGCCAAGATCTTCTTCTGTAAGATCATCTCCGTCATTGATATAGTCCAGTTTTTCCTTCAGACCATTCAGATCGCCGATACCGTCCCCATCGCTGTCATAAAAAGAATACACGAACACTTCATAGCAGGTTCCGTAATTTTCATCGTTCCTGTTCAGAGTTTCGCTCTCTGACGCAAATGCAGCAGTTCCGGTAAGCATAGTCAAACAAAGTATCCCGGCCAGCACGCTTCTCCATTTTTTTATCACTTTAAATTTCATGTACTCTTCTCCCCCATTACCATCTGTACCCTCTCTAATTCTGGTACAGGTTCACAATTTCTTCTCTCAGTTCCTGCCACGCCCTGCTGTCTGCCGTTCGTCTCCCATTTTCCCTCAGATGCCGGCGCAGCTGCTCATCGCGGCAGATATGCCCAATCGCCTCAGCGCCTCTGGCGATATCTCCAGCCGGGTAAGTCAGACAGTTCACTCCGTCCTCCAGATACTCACTGTTTCCCGCATTTTTCACTGCTACCACATAACCTCCGGCAGCCATCATCTCCAGCGGAGGATAAGAAAAACTCTCCAGCAGACTTGATTTCAGCAGAATATCACACTGTTCATAAACATCCTGTACCTGTTCATAAGGCACCTGCGAAAGAAACTTGTCTACCCGATACCAGTCTTTCGGCGTGCCATGATAGGCCATGTACCACACCTCATATTTCTCTTTGTCCAACAATTCCACAATGCGAAAACTTTCGTCCACGTTTTTATGTTGAGCAGTGCTGTCTCCTTCGATCAAAATACGGATCTTTCCATCCATGGTTCTTTCTTTCTCTGTGAACTTGTCCGGATCCAGTCCGTTTGGCGCATAGGATACTTCATGGCCAAAGCGCTGGGAAAGCCAGTCCCGGCACCATTTCGAGATCGTCAGGTAGTGAAGCTGGGGATGAAACCCGTATGTCTTTCTTGCCTGAAGACGCAGAGGATCTCCTGGATCATAAAAATCCGGCTCATAATTTTGAACCAGATAGCATTTCCTTTGGATACTCGGAATACGTTCCAGATAATCCACCGTAGACCACATGGTAGCCACGGCCTGGTCGATGGTTCCCAGAAAACGGCTATCCGCGCAGTTGATCACCGGAAAACGGCAATTTTCGAAATCATACCATTTCTCTTTTCCCCTCTCATCAATGGAAAGCAGCAGCACATCCCTTCCCGTCTTCCGCAGAATACGCGCATGCTGCAGGGCCACCATCACGCCGCCGCTTACCTGAAAAGATGGCAGTATAAAAGCTATATTCTCTTTTTGCCTTTTGCGCAAAAATTCTGCCAGCCCTGTTCCGGTGCGGGCTGTCACACAATATTCCCGGCAGTAGTCAAAGGCTGCCTGACCGATCAGTTCCCGGTAAGACGGCTGCTCAATGAGCGCCCGCAGCGCTTCCTCCCACTGCCCGGTATTCCGGCAGAGAATACCGGTCCTTCCATTCTCTACCATCTCATGGAACGCACCAATATCGCTGGCTACGGTTGGCACCTTCACCAGTGCAGCCTCTACCCACTTATTTTCCGATTTCGCCCGGTTAAACGTATTGCTTGTCAGCGGCGCCAGATTAATATCTACCC
>CACYXH010000143.1 GCA_902778245.1 uncultured Lachnospiraceae bacterium
ATCCAGTTTCCGGGGATGCTTTCGTTAAAAGTAAAAATCCCCCTGCGTCATGTGTTGATTGTGACGCTGCGTCATAAGCTATCATCACACATGAAGGAGGTGAAATGCTATGTCAAAATATACGACAGGAGAACTTGCGAAGCTTTGTGATGTGACTGTTCGTACGGTTCAGTATTACGATAACCGCGGTATTCTTGTGCCATCGGAGCTTTCAGAAGGCGGAAGGCGGCTGTATTCCGAAGATGATGTGACGCGGATGAAGATCATCTGCTTCCTGCGGGAGTTGGGTCTTTCCATTGACTCGATCAGACAACTTCTTATCGAAAAGAATCCCGGCAGCGTCATTTCGTTGCTGCTCGATCAGCAGGAGAAGGCACTAAAGGAAGCGATCAGCGTGAGGGAAGAACAGCTTAGTAAGCTTTCGGAACTGAAAGCCGGACTTAAGCGCGAGAATGAGTTCTCGATCGATTCCATCGGCGACATAGCGCATACAATGACAAGCAAAAAAGAATTGAAAAAGGTCCACCGGGTGATGCTTCTCGCCGGAATACCGCTCAGCGTCTTACAGTGGTCTTCCATTATCCTGTGGATCACCAAAGGGATCTGGTGGCTGTTCCTTTTGTGGGTGATCGTTACGATTCCTTATGGCGTGATCTTAAGCCGCTGGTATCTCAGAAAAGTAGCTTACATCTGCCCGCAGTGCCATACAGTCTTTAAGCCATCGTTCAAAGCGGCGTTCTGGGCAAGGCATACACCCGCAACGCGTACACTTACCTGTACATCCTGCGGTCATCACGGCTTCTGCGTGGAAGTCACAGACGGATCGGAGGTGACAGAGCATGTGTAATGCGGAATACAATAAGATACAGGTGGTAAAATACCTGATATGGACATTCTCTCTTGCATATATTATTCAGATTGGTGCGGCATATTTTTATAACAATACGAACCGGTCAATTGGGCAACTGGTAGTCGCGGCAATGATGTTTATTCCCGTGTTGGGGGTCTTGCTGTCCGGAGCCAGGCTGAAAGACATGGGCTGGAAACCGCAGATCCGGAAGAATATAAAAACCATCCTGATTGCCTGGTTTGCCCCTATTATTCTAACTGCCATCGGAGCCGGGTTATATTTTCTGATTTTCCCCAGACATTTCGATCTGAGCGGAGATTACATTGTGACAAGCGGAGGTGCAGAAGCCCTCAGTCAAATGCAGGCGCAAGGCATTTCCTATCCCGTATATGCTCTGATCGGTGTGATCAGCAGCATAACCTATGCACCTCTCATCAACATGTTTGTGGCGCTCGGGGAGGAAATCGGATGGCGTGGGTTCCTGTATCCGCAGTTGAAGGTAAGATTCGGACAAAAGAAGGGCTGGCTTCTCGGCGGCATTATCTGGGGCGCATGGCATTGGCCGCTCATCTGGCTAATTGGTTATGAGTATGGCGCAGCAGCAGGCAACCGGGCAGGATACGCTGGTTTTCCGGTCATCGGGATGTTGCTTTTCTGTGTCATTACGGTAGGATGGGGTATCCTCCACGATTGGCTGTATGAGCGGAGTGGAAACATCTGGATACCTTCTTTGCTGCATGGCGCGATCAATGCAGCGGCGACACTTCCTCTCTCGATGTGCCTGACCAATACGGGTTCTGCAAGATTGCTTGGTCCGGCACCAAACGGAATCATAGCCGGTCTGCCGTTCCTCATGTTCGCTTCGGTTTTGCTGTTGCATAAGGAGGAAGAGCACCACTCAGAATGAAATCGGATCGACTATCCCGGATTGCGAAGATACCGACAACTTCAAACTTGTAGGGATAGGATAATATGTGAGCTTGTGAAAGAAACGGTGCTAGCACCATATCAGTCTTATGTATTCCGATGATGAACCTCGTTATACAGCCGAACGGAACAATCCGCAGAGGCACTGCGTATGGGCTTTTCCCTTAAATCCGCAGTATAGAGTGAGGCGAACCATAAGGCGCTCGGGGTTTTCCAGGCGTCTATTTTGTATTAACAGCCATTGTTCCGGCATAGATTTACTGTTCCGCTACGTCGCTATATTATTCCGCTATTTAGCAATATGTTGTTCCGATGGCCTTGGCATTGTTCCGATAATATGGTATAATAAAACATCAGATTGGAGGTGAGGGCTTATGTATATGACGGTAAAAGAAGCTGCTGTGAAATGGGGAGTATCCGACAGAAGGATCAGAGTGCTTTGCTCTGAGGGCAAAATCCCCGGTGCGTACCAGGAAGGCCGCGGCTGGAAGATACCGATTGACGCTGAAAAGCCCGCCGACGGAAGGTTCAAATCGAAAGAAAGAATCCTCTCTCAGATCGACCGCAAGAAAGCGGAACTGGACGGCAGAAGACCTCTGACGAAAGGCGAGCTGGAACGGCTTAACGAAGAATTCACAGTTGAATACACATATAACTCCAACGCCATAGAGGGCAATACGCTGACGCTCCGTGAGACCGATCTCGTTCTCCAGGGTCTGACGATCGACCAAAAACCGCTGAAGGATCACATGGAGGCTGTCGGTCACAAGGAAGCGTTTGATTATGTCAGAGAGCTTGTAAAGGAAAACGCGATGCTGACGGAAAGCATCATCAAGCAGATCCATTATCTTGTCCTTGCCGATAAAAAGGACGACCGGGGCGTTTACAGGAGAGTCCCAGTCCGCATCATGGGCGCTCACCATGAACCCGTGCAGCCGTATCTCATAGAGCCGAAGATGGAACAACTCCTGCAGGATTACACCGTAAGCGAAGATCATATCGTTACGAAGCTCGCGCGTTTCCATATAGAGTTTGAGGGCATACATCCCTTTATCGACGGCAACGGACGGACCGGCAGGCTTCTTGTGAACCTGGAGCTGATGAAGGCAGGCTATCCGCCCATCGACATCAAGTTCACCGACAGAGTCGCATATTACAACGCCTTCGACGCCTACCACGTCAAACACGATCTTTCCGCTATGGAGGGATTGTTTGCCGGGTATATCAATTCAAGGCTGGATACCTATTTGAAGATAGTGCAGGAGTGACAAAGGCAAAAACCAGTGCAATCTTGTCTGGATGGAAAATCTGGATTTGTCGTAATCGTCGTAATCTAGGAGAATAAATATGAATGCAGAGATAACGGTCGTTGTAGATAATATATCGAATAACGGAATTGACGGTGAATGGGGATTGTCTATTTTGGTCGAATACGCTGGTAAAAAGATTCTGGTAGATACCGGGGCTTCAGATTTATTCTTGAGGAATTTGGAAAAACTCGGGATTGAAATAGGAGATATTGATTACGCAGTGTTGAGTCATGCACACTATGATCACGCGAATGGGATTCCGGCATTTTTTGAGAATA
>CACYXH010000144.1 GCA_902778245.1 uncultured Lachnospiraceae bacterium
TACCTGCCAGCAATGCTTCGGTGAAATCCGGCATAGCTGGATTTCGACCTTGTTTTGTTCAGAATTGCGAACTCGCGGAGCGAGTTTCGCAATTACCTACTCAAGCATAGCCGGTATCATCATATTTTTACACGAACCGTAGGTTGATTTCCTGCAACTCTACCGCTGGTTGAGTCCGGTAAAGTGCGCTCCCCGCCGCCGATGATGGCAGTTGTGGGAGCTTTGGTGTGTCAGTTAGTTACCTGTTCCATCATAGGCATTACGTTCAACATAAGCCATCATGGTATTGTTTCTCCATGCGTGTGCAACGGCAATCAGCAGAGGAGTAATCGAAACAAGTATCACATTATTAATCAAAATACCGGCTATGAACACAGCTATGATACAAATCCCGATGAATACCATAATAGCAATGTGCTCTTTCAGCCATTTCTTCTTGAAGAACTCTATTTTATCCTTCAATGAGAAGCTGCTGGCTTTGATAACCTGTGTCAGATTCTCCTCTGCGGCCTCCTTGTACTCATCATCGGTTAATCTCTTTCCACTAAGAATTTCATTGACACTAACACTAAAAAGTTCTCCTAAAACCAGCATCACATCTGCAGGTGGCAGATATACTCCTGTTTCCCATCGGGAGACTGTTTTATTAGTGACTCCGATTTTTTCTCCGAGTTGCTCTTGCGTCAGACCTTTCTCTTTTCGAAGATCCGCTATAAATTTACCTGTTTTCATAAGATCCATATGACCCACCTCCTGAGAAAAGCATAGCGAATCTCCACCAAATTGTCTTTACCATAAACAGCGAATTGCTGGACATTTCATTTCCAACCATCGCACTGACATCTATCTCACAGCCACAACTTCCCAACATCTAACTCGGCAACTCAACATAGCGACATCTATCGTGGCAACTCAACTCTCACACTTTTTTAACTGATTTGCCCTTGGATAAATTACCGAGAAGCGTTCGTCCTGCCAGACGCCTAATTTGCCCGATAGCCCGAAAACCGCAGTATTACTGGGCTTTTGCGGCTATTTTCCTTCGACCCTTGACATCAATACAACCGTCTCCACATGCACCTTGCCAGGATATTGATCCATTGCTCCTCCTCTTTGCCAGGTCTTACATCATTCGTAATCCAGGTCTCAAAAACCTTCAGCTCCGGAATCTGTTCCATGAATACTCCCAGTTGTTCCTCGTTAAAGTCAGTGAAGTATCTTCCGCCTCGCATTCCTTCAAATGTCCCGTATTTAAAAGATGTGTAAAGAACGCCTCCCGGTTTTAATGCCACAGATATCTTTCGCAAAACATCTTTCAGATCCTCTTTGTTCAGATGAAGTATTGATGCGCATGCCCAGATCCCATCGTATTGACTGATCGCTGAGAGGTCATGGAACAGCATGTGGGTCACAGGAGTCCTTGCATATTCCGATGCGCGCCGGCACAATTCTTCGGATCCATCGCAGGCATCGACCTGATATCCCTGATCCAAAAAAACTTTTGTATCACGCCCTGACCCGCATCCAAAATCAAGAAGGTAAGCACCTTTGGGCAGAGCGCCTAGAAAGTGTGTTCTGGTCTCTTCCATATCAGCAGAAATAGAGCCTGCTGTAAACACATCCGCATGTTGTTCATAATAGGTGAGTGTCTGATCCATTTTATGTATTCTCATTTGCTATTTCGTTTTCTATTGCTTCGATTACCAGAACATCTGCCGGAAGCCAGTTTACCTGCCTCAAATTATCAAGCGGCAGCCACTTTGCCGCTTGGTGCTCCAAAAGAGTCAGGTGACCTTCCGCCAGGCTGCACCAGAAGCAATCCATTGAAAGGTGAAACGCGGGATAGTCATATTCCACGGTTGTAAGATACCGGTCAACCTTGATCCCTGCAGCAAGTTCTTCATGAATCTCCCGCACCAGGGCTTCTTCCGGCGTTTCGCCGTTTTCGATCTTTCCCCCGGGAAATTCCCACCAGTCTTTGTATTCTCCGTAACCGCGCTGTGTCGCAAATACTACCGGCTCATTATTCTCATTGATCGATTTGATGATCGCTGCTACGACTTTGATCGACTTCATCCCACTTCCTCCAGTAAATTACTCTCAAGATACCGCAGAAGATCTTCTCTTACTGCATGATGCATCCGCATCGTAACCTTCGTGATGTCCCGCAGACGGCCGCTGTTATCCATCTTTTTATCTCCGCGCACACTAAGTACATCAAAGGTCCCCATATAATAAAAGCTGGTTTCCGCATCACTTTTTTTGACCAGTAGATGTTTACGTTTTGCGGTAGTCACTTCCTGCATATAACTGCTGTTCGGGCCTCTCCCTATTTGTGAATCCCAACGGAAAGTCATACTGTCCGCAAAAGCATCCGCATAATCCGGTTTTCCTTCCGCATACTGCATATCTTCGCTTTCCGCTCCGACCTTGTGATAGGTGATAAAAATAAACGCATCTTCATTGATCCGCTTCATGCCAAACATGGTCGAAGTAAGATCTTTCCCACAGTTCATCAAAAGACTGATGTCTCTTCTGGAATATTTTTCATAGAGGATGAATGGCCCATCAGAAAGCCGTCCTGTTTCAAACTTCTCCTGATATCTTCTAAGGCCTACAGAGATCAGGCCCTCCATCTGCCGGTAGAACTCCGAATGCTGAAGCCGTGCCGCATAGCTCTGCATGCGCCGTATAAATCTGGTTTCATGCTCATCCAGGATATGAATTGCCTTATACTTCTGATACTCCTCGTCCTTGCTTACAAATCTTCCTTCCAGAACACGGATGGCGTTCTCAAGGGAAGCTTGGTCAAAAGCTGAAGTATATGGTTGTGTATGTGCGCGCGGTCCGTATGTGTCGCCACAATGAAAGAAAACTTCCCCTTGGTAAACCGCATGGCGAGCTCATGCCCCAGACGGTTTGCTTCTTCCGGTGTGATCTCCCCGGGTTTAAAAGACTGCCGTATCTGATAGGCAATCACATCACTTTTCTGGGTTTTCCCAGTTTGCTGAAAGTACAGACGCTTCTGCAGAAGGAATTCCTCATCCACGGTCATGGGGTCACACCCGAAGGCCGTCACCAGTTCCCCTTTCTCTGTCTTCTCCGGATTCTTCGCGTAATCCGTCCTGTCACCGAGGCTCTGTGCCACGGTTCGTCCCTTGTTTGCATGGAGTGCAAGCGGCGAAAAAGCGTGGAATTATTTGGCAAATGAAATAAATGGTAATATCTACGGTGATCCGTAGCCGGATCGCTGTCACTCTCTTTATTTTAGCACCAAGGCTGTAATTCCCTGTACTTTGCCGTCAAATACGTTATCTGTAAGCAGGTTCCGCTTTCCGGAAAGCGCCGG
>CACYXH010000145.1 GCA_902778245.1 uncultured Lachnospiraceae bacterium
TATGATATGATGTGTGACCGCATCTATACTCCTATGAAAGAAAAAGAATTGGCGATTCTGCTGCAAGTGGCGAAAGAAGACCGGCCTGCTCTGAAAGAAACGCTTTTCTCGCTGATGCAGGAGGGGAAAATCGAGGTCAGCAAACGTGGAAAATATCGCAAGGCGCAGTCATCAGCTCTGATCGGAACATTTATTGCTCATCCCAAAGGTTTTGGTTTCGTGGAAATTGAGGGCAGGGAAGAGGATATATTCATATCGGAGTCCGAAACGCACGGAGCCCTGCACAAAGATATGGTGCAGGTGATGCTGCTTCCACAGCCGTCCGGAAAGCGCCCGGAGGGAACGATCATCAAAGTTCTGGAACACGGTATTCATGAACTGGTAGGAACTTACCGCCAGAGCGGGAACTTTGGGTTTGTCATACCGGATAATCGTCGTATCCTCTATGATATTTTTATCCCGAAAGAGAAAAATAAAGGGGCTGTGAGCGGCCATAAGGTACTGGTGGAACTGTCTGATTACGGGAATGTGCGCCAGAAAAGAAATCCGGAGGGAGAGGTTAAGGAGATCATCGGCCATATCAATGACCCGGGAACGGATATCCTGTCCATTGTTTATGGCTATGATCTGCCGTTGGAGTATCCGCAGAAAGTGTTAAACCAGGCAGAGCGTATTCCGGAAGAAGTCTCGGAGGCAGACCGCAGCGGCAGACTGGATCTGCGGGATGCTTTGATGGTGACGATTGACGGGGAAGACGCGAAAGATCTGGATGATGCGGTTTCTCTCACCTATGACGGAACACTGTACCATCTGGGGGTTCATATTGCGGATGTATCCAATTATGTACAGGAAAACAGTGCCCTGGACCGGGAAGCACTGAAACGGGGAACCAGCGTTTATCTTGTGGACCGGGTGATCCCTATGCTGCCGCATCGGCTTTCCAATGGTATCTGCTCCTTGAACCAGGGGGTAGACCGGCTGGCCTTGAGCTGCCTGATGGATATTGACGATAAGGGAAATGTGGTATCTCATCAGGTTGCGGAGACTGTGATCCGCGTGGATCGGCGCATGACTTACACGAATGTGAGCAAGATCCTGGAGGCTGCGGATCCTCAACTTCTTCAGGAATACGAGGCGTTGGTGCCAATGTTCCGACTGATGGCAAAATTGTCAGCTATTTTGCGGGAAAAACGCAGAAAACGAGGTTCCATCGACTTTGATTTTCCGGAGACAAAGATTATATTAGATGAGAAGGGCATTCCCCAGGAGATAAAGCCCTATGACCGGAACGCTGCAACAAAGCTCATTGAGGATTTTATGCTGATCGCCAATGAGACCGTGGCGGAGGACTTCTTCTGGCAGGAAGTACCGTTTGTGTACCGCAGCCACGAAGATCCCGATCCGGAGAAGATTCAGAAGCTGGCCATGTTTATCAGTAATTTTGGATATGGCATGAAGGCTGTGCGGGATGAGGTTCATCCAAAGGAGATCCAAAAACTTCTGGGAAGGATCGAAGGGGCGCCGGAAGAAGCAATGATCAGCAGACTGACGCTGCGTTCCATGAAGCAGGCGAAGTACACCACGGAATGCACCGGCCATTTTGGTTTGGCGGCAAAGTATTATTGCCATTTTACCTCACCCATTCGCCGATACCCGGATCTGCAGATCCACAGGATCATCAAGGATGTTCTCAGGGGTCGGATGAATGTGCAAAGGCAGGCTCACTATGAGGCAATCTTGCCGAGTGTGGCGGAGCGCTCCAGCAGGACGGAACGGGCAGCGGAGGAAGCCGAGCGGGAAGTGGAGAAACTGAAAAAGGCAGAATACATGCAGCGGCGCATTGGTCAGGTCTATGAGGGAGTGATTTCCGGAATTACCAGTTTCGGCATTTATGTCGAACTGCCTAATACAGTGGAGGGACTGATCCACGTTTCCAATATGTACGACGACCATTATTACTATCGGGAAGAGACGTTTGACATGGTGGGTATAGGAACCGGAAAAACTTATGCGCTGGGCCAGAAGGTGAAAATCCGGGTGCTGGGCGCGGATAAAGAAACCAGGACAGTAGATTTTGTGTTTGACGAAGAACCGAAATGGGCGCAATGCGAGGAGGAGAGCGGATGGGAAAGGAATCAGAGAAGCTGATCGCAAATAATAAAAAGGCGTATCATGATTATTTCATTGAAGACAAATATGAGGCAGGGATCGCTCTGGCGGGAACAGAGGTAAAATCCCTGCGCATGGGAAAGTGCAGCATAAAGGAATCTTTTATCCGGATTGAAAACGGTGAAGTGTTTGTTTACGGCATGCACATTAGTCCCTATGAGAAGGGCAATATTTTTAACAAAGATCCGCTGAGGACCAGGAAACTGCTGCTTCACCGCAGCGAGATCAACAAAATGACCGGAAAGATTGCTGAGAAGGGATACACTCTGGTGCCGCTTCGGGTATATTTCAAGGGCAGTCTGACAAAGGTGGAGATCGGTCTGGCCAAGGGCAAAAAACTCTATGATAAGCGTCAGGATATTGCAAAGAAAGATCAGCGGCGTGAGGCAGAAAAAGAGTTTAAGGTAAAAAATTTATACTAAGTTGACAGTAAGAAAAAAGTTGATTATACTGTAATAACCCGGGGTAGTAAAGGTTTCGACGGGGGTTATGCAGCTGGAGAAGCTATCCGCAGGCGATGCGTCAAATCGCGAATCTAAATATAAACGCTGAAGATAATTTAGCAATCGCTGCCTAATGGCAGCTGTCTGACTTAGAGCACCTGCACTTTAAGACCCAGGCATCGACGATGCAGGAAACGACATATACAAAGCTTTGCGTATATGGGCGTATTATGAAGCTACTAAAAGCAGTCAGGTGTCAGTTCCCGGCTGCCGGAGGGAATGTCAAAAAACTGACTATGATAGTAGAAGGACAGTGAATTGGCTTTCGGACACGGGTTCGATTCCCGTCTACTCCATCAAAAACAATCAAGACGAACTCTGGATATGAGATTGTCATTTTCAGAAACATGTTTTGTTTAGTATATGGGCGGAATGAGAAGAGGTAAGTCAGATGACTGCCTCTTTTCGTATGTTGATTTCTTGCTGATTAAAGGTGAAAAATGCTTGACTATAGATGTCAAAACATCTATAATTGCGATAAAGATATAGGATTTTCCAGTAATACTATATGAGGAGGATTTACCTATGAAGAAGAAAACACGAATCACTATTTTGCTGACAACACTGCTTCTCCTTTTTGCTTTTGCAATGCCTGCATCAGCGGCGAGCAAAGCATTAAAGGCGTACAAAAAGCTGCTGGCGCAAAAGGAGATTACCTTTGTGAAAAGCATAGATGGCACTACCACAAAGGAATCCTTTCCTACGTCCAAGATGAAGTTCGCCTTAGTGTATCTGGATAATAATACTGTACCGGAATTAGTGATTGATAATCTTGACAACATACCAATCATGTACTATGGGGAAATTGGATACAGTTATTTTGGCAATGCGGTTTTCACTTATAAAGGTGGAAAGTTAAAGCAACTCGATGTATACAATTCAAACTGGCGGTTAACAAAGGTCTATAAAAAGAAGGGCGTCTTTTATAGTAATAATACACATACATACTATAAAAAAGATGCAACCTATTACTATATCAAGGGGACAAAAACGATATATATCGGAAACTTTTCGGCAGGTAAGTATTACAAAAATGGCGCCATCAAACCGATCAAGAAATCCGCTTTTCAGAAACTGCTCAAAAAGTATGTCGGCTCCACCAAGGCCACCAAAATCAAATATTATAAGAATACAGCGGCCAACCGAAAAAAATATCTGAAATAAGGAAAAACGCTCATCATTGCACAGCGCAGATCAGCAGATCTTTATAAACTATCATGGAGCAGCACTGAGTTGTTGTTCCATGATTTTCTTTACAGGAAATACCGATTTTCCGTGAGCATGAAAACAAAGCAAAGGTGAAAAATGCTTGATTATAGATGTTGTTTCATCTATAATAGCGATAAAGAGATAAGCTATTCCCAAAATAAAAGGAAAGGATATGGTGTAAAGAAGATCCATGAAAATCAGAAAACCTCTTATTACGCTTTTTGCAGCCCTGTTATTTACTCCGGCCATTGCA
>CACYXH010000146.1 GCA_902778245.1 uncultured Lachnospiraceae bacterium
GTCCAGTTCTTTCATCAGACCCGTGGGCGCATTGCGGATCTGCAGCGGCACCGGCTCGGCGGGCAATTCCCGCACATCTTTTTTGCAATCCTCGCAGGCACGGTACAGGGCGTTGGATTTCGGAGCCATGGACAGGTAGACTACCGCGTGGGTCAGGTGGACGTCGCACTCCGGCATGCCAAGAAAATGGCAGGCCTGATAGGCGGACACTGCAACCTGCAGGGCGTTTGAATCTGCCATGCCCACATCCTCACTGGCGAATCGCACCAGCCGTCTGGCAATATAAAGAGGATTTTCCCCTCCGTCCATCATCCGGCACAGCCAGTAGACGGCGGCATCCGGGTCACTGTTGCGCATGGATTTGTGCAGGGCGGAGATCAGATTGTAATGCTCTTCTCCGTTTTTATCGTAGAGAAGAGAACGTCGGTTGATACACTGGGATAACACCTCATCGTCTACACAGAGAATCGCCTGCTCGTTCATACGTCCGTTATACACCGTCATCTCCAGAGTGTTCAGGGCAGTGCGGGCATCTCCGTTGGCAAACCGGGCAATGGCTTTTAAATGGTCTTCCTTTATATCAATCTGCATATTTCCAAGACCCTTGGGACTGCTCAGGGCAGCCCGAAGCAGACGCAGAAGATCGTTCTCATCCAGTTCTTTTAAAATAAAAACCTTGCAGCGGGAGAGGAGAGCGGCTTCCCTTCTCCACGAAAGGCAGAAAAGCGTCCTGCTGCGCCTTGTTAAACCTGTGGATCTCATCCGCGAACAGCAGCGTGCGGATCCCCATCCGGCGGTTATCCTCCGCCTGGCGCATCACTTCTTTCACTTCCTTAATGCCGCTGGTAACGGCGCTGAATTCCACGAACTGGGCTTTGGTCTGGCGGGCGATAATGCGCGCCAGAGTGGTCTTGCCCACTCCCGGAGGTCCCCAGAAGATCATAGAAGAAATCTGATCCTTCTCAATCAACTGCCGCAGAAGCTTTCCTTGTCCAACCAGATGCTCCTGCCCCACATATTCTTCCAAATTGTCGGGACGCAGGCGGCTGGCCAAAGGCGCTGTCTGCTCCCGGTTATCAAATAAACTCAACTGTTCCATTATAAGATCACCACCAAACATTTGTTCTGATATTATAGAACACCTCAGGAAATAATACAAGCAGATTTAAAAAAATAAAGTTGAAAGAAATGGAGGATGTATTATGAAAAAGAATTTGTTCAAAACAATTGCTGCGGTAAGCACCGTTGCTATGGTAGCTGCTATGCCGGTTCTGGCAGAGGCTAAGACTTACATTATTGCTACGGATACTACATTCCCGCCCTTTGATATCCCGACTGCGGATGGAGAAATGGAAGGTATTGACATGGATATCCTGGCAGCCATCGCGGAAGATCAGGGATTTGAGTATGAAGTACAGGCACTGGGTTTTGACGCAGCTTTGCTGGCAGTTCAGACGGGACAGGCAGACGGTGTGATCGCAGGTATGTCCATTACGGAAGAGAGAAAAGAGAAATTTGATTTCTCCGAGCCCTACTATGATGCAGATGTAACCATGGCTGTTGCAGCAGGATCTGATATTGCTTCCTATGAGGATCTGAAAGATCAGAAAGTAGCTGTTAAGACTGCTACCAACGGTGCTGACTATGCAAAATCTATTGCAGATGAGTATGAGTTCGAGATCGTAGAATTCAAAGATTCTCCCACAATGTATCAGGATGTGCAGTTGGGAAATACCGTAGCATGCTTTGAGGACTTTCCGGTAATGGCTTACAACATTCAGCAGGGCGCTCCGATGCAGATCCCGGAGGGGATGACTGCGGCAGGTTCCTCTTATGGATTTGCGGTGCAGAAGGATCAGAATACGGAACTTCTGGAAATGTTCGATGCAGGTCTGAAGAACATCAAAGAAAACGGCGTTTACGATGAGATCGTAGCAAAATACACAGAGGCAGCGCAAGAAGCTGAAACTGAAACTGAGACAGAAGCAGAATAAAGAAAAACACCATTGAGCCACCTTTTCTGCGTACGCGAGAGGGTGGCTCGATTTTTTATAAAAATACATTCAGGAGGTACAGAATATGAGAGCAATATTGGAAACGTATTCCTCCATGCTGCTGCAGGCTCTGGGACAGACCATGCTGCTGACCCTGCTTTCACTGCTGTTCGCGTTTATCATAGGTCTGATTTTCGGTATGATGAGCGTAAGCAAAAATCGGGTGTTGAATATTATTTCCGTTGTTTATGTGGATGGCATACGAGGCATACCGCTGATCGTTCTTGCCTATTTTATTTATTTTGGAGTACCAAAGATCATTCAGGTGACGGTAAATCCCGGTTTTCGGATGACAGCGCTGGTGGCCGGAACAATTGCGCTTTCCATGAACGCGGGAGCTTATATGTCAGAGATCTTCCGCGCCGGTATCCAATCGGTGGATATCGGACAGGTGGAGGCGGCCAGAAGCCTTGGCCTTGGCTATGCCAGAACCATGCAGAGAGTCGTGCTTCCCCAGGCGATCCGTACCATGATTCCTTCTATCATTAACCAGTTCATCATTTCTCTGAAAGATACGTCTATTTTGTCCGTGATCGGGTTCCCGGAATTGACAAAGGCCGGAAATATTATTGTGGGTAATACCTTTGCTACGGCAGAGACCTGGGGAATTATAGCGGTCATGTATCTGATCGTTATTGTCACTCTGTCGCGGATCGCAAAGCTGATTGAGAGGAGGATCAACGTTGGCACAAAACGGTAAATTAAAAATTCATACCAGGAATCTCAAGAAAAGTTTTGGGAATCTGGAGGTCCTCAAGAGTATTGATGTGGATATCTACGAGGGAGAGGTCGTGGTAGTGCTGGGTCCTTCCGGTTCCGGGAAATCTACTTTTTTGAGGTGCCTGAACCGACTGGAGGATATTACTTCGGGAGAAGTGGTGGTAGATGATATCAATATCACTGACAAGAAAGTGGATATTAATAAGTTCCGGGAAAATATCGGTATGGTTTTTCAGCATTTTAATCTTTTCCCTCATATGACAGTTCTGAGGAATATCACGCTGGCACCGGTGGATCTGAAGAAAATGACCAAAAGTGAAGCTCAGAAAAAGGGAATGGCTCTGCTGACCCGTGTTGGAATGGAAGCCAAGGCAAATGCCTATCCTCCACAGCTTTCCGGCGGACAGAAACAGCGTGTTGCTATAGCCAGGGCGCTGGCGATGAACCCGGATATCATGCTTTTTGATGAACCGACGTCCGCTCTCGACCCGGAAATGGTGGGAGAAGTGTTGGCGGTTATGAAGGAACTGGCAGCAGAGGGCATGACCATGGTTGTGGTTACTCATGAGATTGGTTTTGCCAGAGAGGTAGCCAGCCGTGTGATCTTTATGGACGGGGGATACATCGTGGAGGAAGGAACTCCGGATGAGATATTCAATCATCCCAAGGAAGCCAGAACCATAGATTTCCTTAATAAAGTATTATAGAACCAGGAGGTTTCCCATGAAAAAAATAGTAACCATCAGCCGGGAATTTGGCGCCGGCGGCGGCACCATCGGGTATCGTCTGTCTCAGGAAACCGGCCTGGAATACTACGATAAAGAACTGATATTGATGAGAGCGGGTAAGGGGGATGTGGATATTTACAGCCTGATCAAATGGGATGAAAATGTTCCCATTAACTTCGGGTTTACACAAAGCCTCTTTGACTTTTACAATCGTCCCATCAGTGACCGCATCTTTCAGATACAGAAACAGACGATCCAGGAGATCGGAGAAAAAGGAAACTGCATTATTGTGGGACGGAATGCAAATACCGTTCTGAGGGAGTTCGACAATAGTCTTCACGTATTCATCCATGGGGATTTCGACTGGCGTCTGGAACGGATGAAACAGAAAATGCCGGAGCGGTCAGAACAGGAAATCGGGGAAGAGATCCGAAAAGTGGATAAAAAACGCAAGCGTTACTGTTCCTATCATACCGCAACGGTATTTGGCGACGCAAGGTATTACGATCTCTGTCTGGATTCATCCAGACTTGGAATTGACAGGTGCGTCGACATCATCAGGGAAATTATCACGGAGTGACGACAGAGGCTGAAAGCGGACAACATTTGAACCGGAAGTGATCTGGGGCTGCTGCCCTAAGCGTTTCCTGGCATGAATAAACGTTCTGAGAGCCTCATCATGCGTTGGTACTTTCTGGCTGCAAGCGTATGCGCTGCAGGCAGGTTAGTATCCATTACGCATGATGGGCAGCAAGAGCGTTCTTCAGAAAGCTATATTCATGCATAGAATACGTTTAGGGTAAACAGCCCCTTTCGCGTTTCTAAAAGGATTCTAAAAAATTGTTTTCCTGCCTTGCAGTTAAAATATGGAAGCGATAGAATATAATTATTCTATTCAAGGAAAGGATTCGTGGACGATGAAGAGCATTATCAAACACATGGCACCTTACAAAGCATTGGTGCTGGGGGTGTTCCTTCTGCTGATCGTGCAGGCATGGTGCGATCTGGCGCTGCCGGCCTACACTTCGGATATCATTGATGTAGGCATCCAGAGCAGCGGTGTGGATCACATTGTGCCGGAAAAAATTTCAGTCAAGGAAAAGGAACTGGCATCCCTTTTCATGACAGAGGAAGAAACCGCCGACTGGAACCGGGCATTTGTGAAGGAGGGAGAACTCTGGAGTCGGTGCGTGTCAAAAGAGAAAGAACTGGACGCTCTGGATGAAGAGCTTCTGACGCCTTTGCTTTTGAATTATCAGACATCCGCGCAGCCTCTGCTTCAGGTCATGATCACTTCTGGCAGAATGACAAAGGACGATCTGCTTTCCATGCGGCATACCTTGGAGACGACTATGGATACTGTGGGAAGTTCTATGCTTCATTCCATGGGGGTCAGCTATGCCATTGCCCGTGAGAGGGAGGCGGGTATCGACCTGGAGAAGAAGCAGACTCATTATCTGCTGATGGAAGGCCTGAAAATGCTGGTCCTCACACTTCTTATGGGAGTAGTTACGGTGATCATCGGGTTTATGGCGGCCAAGGCAGGCGCAGGCGTGGGCCGTGACCTGAGAGGAAAGGTGTTTAAGAAAGTGGTTGGTTTTTCCAACACGGAGATGGATCGCTTTTCTACAGCGTCGCTGATCACCCGCTGTACCAATGACGTACAGCAGATTCAGATGGTATCGATCATGTTTCTGCGCATGGTAGCCTATGCTCCCATCATGGGGATTGGGGGTATCATTAAGGTGGTGCAGACCGGAGCCGGTATGACCTGGGTGATAGCGCTGGCGGTACTTGTAGCTATGAGCTATGTGTTGATCCTGATGTCCATTGCCCGTCCGAAATTCAAACTGATGCAGAAAATGGTAGACCGGGTTAATCTGGTATCCAGAGAAATCCTTACCGGTCTATCCGTCATCCGGGCCTTTGGCAGAGAGGATTACGAGGAGAAACGGTTTGACCAGGCAAATAAGAATCTGACGAAGACCATGCTTTTTACCAACAGGGTCATGACCTTTATGATGCCGGGGATGATGCTGCTGATGTATATTGTGAGTGTGACGATCGTCTGGGTATCCGCTCATCGCATTGATCAGGGCGTGATGCAGGTAGGCGCTATGACGGCATTCCTGACCTATGCGCTTTTGATTATCATGTCATTCCTGATGATTACAGTGATGTCTATTATCCTGCCCAGGGCAACAGTAGCCGCGGAGCGTATTGACGAAGTGCTGATGACTCCCACATGCATTGAAGACCCGAAACAGCCAAGGAGAGCGGCGCGAGAAGACGGAACTCTCAGCTTTGCCCATGTGGATTTCAAGTATCCGGGGGGAGAGGCCAATGCGCTGGAGGACATCTCCTTCACGGCAGAGCCCGGTAAAACTACAGCTATTATCGGAAGTACCGGTTCCGGAAAATCTACGCTGGTGAATCTGATTCCGAGACTTTATGATGTGACAGGAGGAAGCATCACGTTAGACGGTGTAGATATACGGGAGCGTTCTCTGAAAGATCTGAGGGATGAGATTGGATTTGTACCTCAGAAGGCCGTACTTTTCTCTGGTACGATCGCCAGCAATCTTCGTTTTGGAAAGCGGGATGCCAGTAAGGAGGAACTGCAGTGGGCGGCAAAGATTGCCCAGGCAGAGGATTTCATCGAAGCAAAAGAAGAAAAGTATGAGAGTGAGATTGCTCAGGGAGGTTCCAATGTTTCCGGCGGACAAAAGCAGCGTCTTGCCATTGCCCGCGCGCTGGCCAAGGA
>CACYXH010000147.1 GCA_902778245.1 uncultured Lachnospiraceae bacterium
GCACTTCATAATGTCGCGGTTTGAAGCCATTCCGAGACGTTTTCATGTGTTAAAAAATGTAATCACAAATCCGGCGTTCGCTTGCAGTATAACCTGTTATAACCTGCCGATCAATGCCTGCATCTGTTCGTATGCGTCACGCTTTGTAAAAGCGATCTCTTCCTCATCATCCAGATCCAGGAAAGCGGCAACATCCGCCGGGCCGGCATGATTTGGTGAGGCAAATTTCTCTGCCAGTTTTTCCTTCATTTCAAGGATGATCTTTGAGTCCTTATAGTCCTCAAACAGCTTTGCCAACCCATCAATTCCAGCCTGATAATGCTTGATCAGAAAATACAGGTCGTAAGCATCCTTCGCCTTTCCTCTGCCCATGGCTGAAGCCTTCATGACAAAGTACGGCACAACAGCGATCACATTGACCCTTGCAACATCCATAGCCCCATCTGTCCGTTCCGCTTCAATCCTTACTTTCTGCGGATCAAACTCAAACGCGAAATTGCCGCCTGTCGCCTTCAGCGCTTTTACGCCCTGGACATGCTGACTCCTTTTCTTTTTCTGCGTTCCGCCATACATCCCCGCCAGGATATCTACGTCAACGTCATACGGAATTCCATCGACCTGCACCTGTTTCACAAACGAAAAATACTTCTCGGGATGCTCCTTGTATCCGTTTCGCAGCAATATTTTGGCCATGGTCAGGTATCCGCTATCTTTCAGCTTTATGTGGTTGATCAGCACATCCACATCGACACTGCCGACATGCCCTTCGCCCGGAAACATCAGATCCGGGACCCAACCGCCGACGATGCGGATATCATCCTGGTACTCATTGAACAGATTTACCAGTTCCACCAGCACCCGATGGGCTGCTTCTTTCTGCCCTTCGCTATAATCGAGGCTGCTTCTTAAATCCTCATCACGAATCATTTACAAATCTCCTTTGAAAATACGGCCTCAGCCATTTCTTCTCCCCTTCCCTTCAGCTGCATGCAGTCAAGGTATACCTGTACCGGGGAGGCGACCCTGCTTTCGCCTATTTCCCTGCAATCAGCAAACACTTCATCGCTGTCAGCAACATACACAGCAACATTGGCTCCCGAATCGACCTTTTTACATCCGGTCAGATTCAGGAAATCCGCTATGTCTTTCCTGTCAACCCAGACATGGGCCTTTGTGTACCTTACAACCGGCGCATATCTGACGCCACCTGAAAAACCGGTCAGGCAAAGCGCTACCCCCTGATCCCGGAAGGCTGAAAAACATTTTTCTTCAAAACGTGGAATACTATCGAGCGTATAACAGCTTATGGCTTCAGGGATTTCATAAGCGCGGCTCCATTCCTTCATCAGGGATTCTGCATCCGTAATATGCAGTCCTGAAGAATCCATCTCAGCCCACGACTGCTCGCACAGATACGTCTTAACTCTGGAAACCATCCCTATGCTGCAGCCGACTTTCTCCGCCAGTTCTTTGATTTTCCACCCTTTTGAGACATCCTTCATCAGCTCCCGGAGTATCAGAGAAGTGGTTTTGGCGGAAGACTTGAAAATCGTCTTGGCATGGTTTTCAGCGGGATATTGATTCGGATTACCCTTATTGGAGATATAGATGCTGTCCGTCTGGATCAGGCAATTTCCTGAGAGATCACAATATCCCGCCCCGGATGCCTCACAGATCTTTGCGGAGGCATCGCTTATGTATGGAGCCATGATGATGCAGTATTCCTGCCCATCCGAATGGCTGACTGCATCTTTTACAGAACTGGGAACTGCCCGGTTAAGGCAGATCACATGTATTCGGACACTCCCCTTTCCGCGCTCTTTCAGGATCACAGTGAAATCCTGCTCCGACTGGTCCGTGATCTGTATGTCCTCTACGACCGGAACTCGTCCGAGAAGCTCTTTCAGAACCGAAACGGATTCGGTTATCATACCTTTCACTGTAATCACCCCTTTCAATCATTTATTGAAACTTATCATACCAGTAAAACCTAAGGATTTCAAGAGCTGTTTTACTATTTTTGCCGGTTTCAATGCAGGATTGAAACATCTATAAACTGTGAAACGGCTTAATGTGCCATTTCTGTTGGCACATTAAATGGCACATTAAAATCCAGAGACACAAAAAGACACCCGCCGGGAGGCAGCTCCTCCCTACGGATGTCTCTATGTCTGTTATCACTTTTCCCTTCCCGGAGCGGCTACGAATCGCCTTCCTCCCTGTCACCGGTTTCGGGACCAGTATTCTTATCGCCATTCTTCTGACCCATAGACTTGGCAAACCATTTATCCAGCCCTTCAAACTCGGCCTTTTTCAGGTCCTTTGTCACATCCGCATAGATGTTCAGCGTCGTGGAAATATCTGCATGTCCCAGGGTGTCCTGGATTACTTTCACATTTACACCGGCTTCGCACATCCTGGTCGTAAAAGTATGCCGCAGGGAATGGCAGCTGAAATGCGGGAGCAATACCTTGGCGTTCGGGTTCTTGCGCAGTACTGCATCATTACAGTCCCGGGTAATCCTGCGGATCGCTTTATTCAGAGTGGACTGGTGCTGAAGCATTCCAAAGCGATTGATGAAAATGAAATCCGTGTACCCGTCTACCCGAACAAGGCATTTGGTGCCTTCCTCTTCCTGCCGCCGCTTCTCCTCCAGAAACGCCTCTTTTACGAAATCCAGCATCGGGACCGACCTCCTGCCGGCCTCGGTTTTCGGAGTATGAATATTGAAATAGCAGCCATTCACTTCATGCTTATAATAGACCAGCGTATGGTTCACATGGATCAGCCCATCCTCCAGGTCAATATCGCACCAGCGAAGACCGGTGACTTCACCGACACGAAGGCCTGAACCGATCATGACCGCAAAGATCGGATACCAGTGCCTGTACTTCTCCGATTTCTTCAGATAATCCAGAAACAGATCCTGTTCCTGCCTGGTGAGCCCACGGCGCTTCTCCGTCTTGAATACATGCGACTGCTTCAATTCCCGGAGCACGTTATCGCACGGGTTGCTGCGGATATAATGATCATCGACCGCCAGATCGAAGACCTGATGGAGCACCGTATGTATTCCGTCTATCGTAGCCGCACTCAGGTTTTTGTCATCCACCAGGGAATTGTAAAACCGTTTCACGTCCGATTTCCTTACTTTTTTGACCAGCATCCTCCCGAATCTCGGTTTGACATTCAGGTTGTACGTGTA
>CACYXH010000148.1 GCA_902778245.1 uncultured Lachnospiraceae bacterium
GGTCATTCATGGATTTCTTTATCAAATCGCCCAAAGTGTCGTTTTTATACAGCATCATTGCCTGGTAATTAGTAAACTTCAGAAAAGCTACATGCATCTCTTCACAATGCTTTTCTATCCGGCTGATTTCCTCCAACCTTTTCTCATTCTGCTCTTTTAATTCGTGAATAGCATCATCCAAAAGTTCATCATACTGAGACTCGACATCTAGGCATACTATAAGTTCCGGTTTCTGCTCTTTGTTATAAAAGACGAGGTCTGCTTTACCCTCACATGCCGGCAGTGTAACGAATCTTTTATAGTCATACTTCGATAATTTGAACAGCACAAGTTCCACCGGGAACAATCTTTGTACATACTCGTCGTCAAAGAAGTCTGCAACAACATACTGGCAATCCACTACATCAAGGATCGTTTCTTTGGTAACACAGGTATTCAAATAAATGTCTGCAAGAGTTCTACCTTCATAGACAAAATCCATTATTCCGTCATATATATTCGGATAGATGCCCTTTTCCTGATCCCTATGACTGTTCAGATAATATGGCAACTGCATCTTCTTAGCTGCCATCTCAAAAAGATTCCAATACGCCTGCCTAGGATCCAAGGTCGCCTTATAGAAAAGATCTTGAATATCTCTTGGAAGAAGCTCATCGATTAAGAAGATAAACTCCTCCACCAGATTTTCCAGCTGCTCTTTGGAAAGGTCTCCTACCTTCTGCTCTGGATAGTCGAGGTCATAGGGTAAGCCCATGTCCTTAAGAGTAACCGGTTTTATTCCGTTTACTCTTCCGTCTTTTCTGATATTCACATGAAAATCCGGGTAAAAGTCCCTGGGCTTAAGATTTCCCATACCATCCTTCCTCCTTCTATACTATCATCATTACGATAAAGTACAATCCCGTCTTATTTATCGTCAAATATAGCATCCAGCATCTCCAGCTCATCTATCCAGCCAAGTTCATTGGCTTTTCCACCATTTGCCTTAACCATTTGTCACCTATTATACTAATGTGAGTCTTTTTTTCAATTCTTTATGGAAATAATCCGTAATCCTCTTCAGGTCTTTACAAAAAAGCTCTCTTGCGCCATAAAATAAATATGGACTGCCTCGCAGACAGTCCACACTCTTCAACGATATTCTATTCAGCCAAAGGCACAGCGCAGTAGATCTCGATTACATGATGCGCAAATTCAGCTGTACCCACTCCGCCGTAGCTGTCAATGTTCTTCGTGAAATCACTTCCGCCGGCATACATTTTTCCGTGATCGCTTAAGATTTCCTTCATGCAGTTATAGAAATGCTCTGTGATATAATCCTGCAGCTTCTTTGCCAGCTTCTGTGCCTCTTCGGAGTCCGGTTCCGCATCCCTGATCCCACCGAATCCGCCAAAGACAGCGACATTCCCTGATCGATATCCAGGGTTTCTTTGTCCGGCCTTTGGATTTTTCTTCATATTCCTTATACTCCAGTGTTGTTCCCCAGGAAGCCTTTGCCTGCGCGGCATATTCGTCTATTTTTTCTTATCAAATACGTCAAATGTCAAGTCTCTCACTCCTATCGTTTTGATTCCCATTGCAAGTTGGATCAGGTTCTCAATGTGTTCCTTCTTCAGCTTCAAAAGTTCAATCTGCTGGTCAAGCGCCTTCCTCCTGTCGAAATCGGGGCTGCTGATGATCTTTTTATCCTTCAGCGAAAATTTCCCCTGTTATTACCAATCTCATTAAAGCCTCAATTAGTATGCTCTTGTGTCTCACACCAGGTATTCTTTTATATAAGGATTCATCGTCAGCATATACAAAGGCATATCTGGTGTTTCATAAGACAAAATGAGATCTCTTCCAATCAGATAGCCTTTCTTTTCATATAAATCCAGCTTCTCCATTGTCCTGTTGTAATGATCCGCTTTATCCATCATACCTAAATGTTCGATAATATATTCTTTAAGTGTTCTTCGATTAAGAGCAAATAAATCCGGTCGAATCGCTTTTTTGCCACTAGATGTAGTAATTTCAAACGGAAATTCATATCGATATATAATATGAAATCTTGCCAGTTTATCGGCAATTACATAATATTACATTCTCATATAGGGAAATTAAATAAAGTAGAAATCAGGAGATTTGTATAGGATAGAAAGCCTTTGCGAACAACTGACGATGTTGTCCACAAAGCCTGTTTAAACCGAATACGTACCTTCGGGGTCAGCCAAGTACGTATATGAATATAAAACAGAGCCTCCCTTACGGGAAGCCCTGAAAATCACTAATAAATCTGAATTACTCGATAACTGTAGCAACACGACCGGAACCTACGGTACGTCCACCTTCACGAATAGCGAAAGTAAGACCCTGCTCCATAGCGATCGGATGAATCAGTTCGATGGTCATTTCTACGTTATCACCAGGCATGCACATCTCGGTGCCTTCCGGCAGCTTGATCAGACCAGTAACGTCAGTTGTTCTGAAGTAGAACTGCGGACGATAGTTGTTGAAGAACGGAGTGTGACGACCACCCTCGTCTTTGGTCAGTACGTATACCTGAGCGGTAAATTTGGTGTGGCATTTGATGCTGCCCGGTTTGCAGAGAACCTGTCCACGCTGGATCTCTTCTCTCTTGATACCACGAAGCAGTGCACCGATGTTATCACCAGCCTGAGCCTCGTCAAGGAGCTTACGGAACATCTCGATACCGGTAACGGTAGTCTTCTTGATCTCTTCCTTAACACCAACGATTTCAACTTCCTCATTCAGATGAAGAACACCACGCTCTACACGACCGGTAGCAACGGTTCCACGACCGGTGATGGTGAATACATCCTCTACCGGCATCAGGAACGGCTGGTCAGTAGCACGCTGCGGATCCGGAACCCAGCTGTCAACAGCTTCCATCAGCTCGATGATCTTGTCGCCCCACTCGCCGGACGGATCTTCCAGAGCCTTCAGAGCAGAACCCTGGATGATCGGAGTGTCATCTCCCGGGAACTCATACTCGTTCAGCAGCTCACGGATCTCCATGTCAACCAGCTCAAGCAGCTCTTCGTCGTCTACCATATCGCATTTGTTCATGAATACTACGATGTACGGTACACCTACCTGACGGGACAGAAGGATGTGCTCTTTGGTCTGAGCCATAACACCATCGGTAGCAGCTACTACCAGGATAGCGCCGTCCATCTGAGCAGCACC
>CACYXH010000149.1 GCA_902778245.1 uncultured Lachnospiraceae bacterium
CATAGTATCATTATCGCCCCAGTAGCTAAAATTTACATTTCGCACCGGCACTACCTCTACCGGTTTTTTCTGGGACTGTATAGAATATCGGACACCATATGCAATGCCCCCCACCGCTCCGGCAGCCACAAGCAGGGATATGATCACTGTTTTAACTTTCATGATGATCCTTCCTTTCCAGATGCATCGGTATACGCATCCCTCTCTGAAATTTCACCGTCAAAAATATCCACAATGCGTTTTGCGTAAGAGGCAATCTCGGATGCGTGGGTGATCATGATGATCGTCACTCCATTTTGGTTCAGTTCATCAAATAACTCCATCAGCTGTGTGCTGGACTTGGAATCCAGCGCGCCGGTAGGTTCATCCGCCAGCAGGATCTTCGGACGGTTCACCATGGCTCTCGCGATCGCCACTCTCTGTTTCTGTCCGCCGGAAAGCTGGGTAGGCTTAAAGTACATGCGATCTTCCAGACCAACCAGTTTTAGGGCGTCTGATGCTCTTTTTATCCGTTCTTTCTTCTTCACTCCGGCGTATACCAAAGGCAGGCACACATTATCCAGTGCGGTCTGCTTAGGCAGAAGCTGGAAATTCTGGAAGACAAATCCCAGGTTGTTCAGCCGGATATAAGCCATAGCCTTGTCATCCCGGCCCAGGACATTCTCACCCGCCAGCTCATAGGTTCCTGAAGTTGGCCTGTCCAGGCATCCCACGATATTCATTAAAGTGGATTTTCCTGAACCGGAAGGTCCCATAATTGCAACATACTCTCCTTCCTCAACATGAAGGGAGACGTCCTTCAGCACCGGAACCACCATTTTTCCCTGTATGTAATCTTTATAGATATGATCTAATTTCAGGATCAACCGTCTTCCCCCTTATCTCCCATTCAACATAGACATCATTCCGGACACGCCATCCTCGTTCAGACCTTCCAGTTCCTCGTCAAAGTCCTCGTCATCCTCCGCATCGGCATCATAATAATCTTCATCCCCGATGTCATCTTCGTCATAGTCCCCAATATCAAAATCCATATCATCTTCGTCATAATCCACGCCGCTGATATCAAAGTCCCCATCATCAAATTCCACGCCGCTGACGTCAAAATCATCCATGTCCATATCATCGAAATTGAAATCATCCGGGACAGAATTGTAATCGTTGTAAATTACAGGGAGTCCTTCCACTAGATCGTCGGAAGGCACAATGATATAATCCTCCGCATCCAGGCCTTCCAGCACCTGATACGTAGCCATATCCTCGTCATACTCTCCCAGTTTCACGCTGCGTTTTTCCAGTGTATTAGAAGATGACGCAGCCCATACATAGGAATCCCCGTTTTCCTCCTGTATAAAGTAATAATCATACAGCCAGATGCCCTCTTTCTTCTCCCCCTGTCCCTGATCCGGTTCCAGGTATACATGCTGTCCCAGGATCAGTCCATCCGAAGAATCCAGTTCTACATAGAACGGATAATTCGTAGAGGAACCGCTGCTGTCTGAACCATAGAAACTATACGCGGATGACTCCGAATTATTTTCTCCTTTATCCAATTTAATCTCTGTGATTATGCCATGCCACATGACCGTTTCATCCACCCTGGAATGTACGAGCATCTCCATACCATCATATATCTGATCCTTGTTCTGCTCATTTACCGTGCCCTTTACACGGAAGTCCCCCACCTGAAGGATCGTTATGTACGCAGAATCAGAAGAATCGGACATATATCCATACCCGTTTCCATTGTTGTCATTTGGGTCATTTATGCTTTTTACTACGCCATCCATCTCACTATACACCGCAGCGTCCGCGATCTTTTCCTTCAGCTGTTTGATCTCAAGTTCTTTCGCCTTGTATTCATACTCATTTTGTTTTATATTATTTTCTGCGGTCAGGATACGGGTGGTGTAATCTAACTGCTCATCGGCCGACGCTTTCGTTTTTTCCTTTTCCAACTGCTCTTTCTGGGCTTTGGATGTCTCTATCTCGTTTTCACAGCGCTCCAGCTCAATCTCTGATTTCGCAAGGTTATCCTCATCCTCTGTGGTATCATAGGTGAACAGTTTCTGCCCGTCCTTTACCTCATCTCCCTCTTTTACAAAGCACTCTTTGACACTCCGATCATTTTCCAGCTTCACTTCCCATGTCTGCTGTGGTTCGATCATCCCTGCATATCTTTGAATCAGGCCATTCCCGCTGCCGAGTCCAGCCAGCACCGACACAGAATCCACGTAGACCGCATCTTCGCTGGAAGAAGAAATCCTCTCTCCGGAAGCTCCCGCATCATTCTTCTGCTTCCAATAATAATAGCCTCCGGCTCCTCCGGCGGCCAAAACAAGCACCAATGCCACTGCAATCCCTTTCTTCATCCAAACTCTCCTTACTGTCATATCTATCATTTCTTATTTAACAGGCTTTGTTTTTAACTCTATGCTATATTACCATCCCAATCTTAAAAAGTACAGAAGCAATTTCTTAAGACTTCGTGAAAGATTTGTGTCGTGTCGGATTTTGTCATTTACCAAAATTTGACAATCAATTCGTTTTCATATAAACTAAGAGCAGGGGAAGAAAGGATTCTTAATGGAAAAGATACTGCTAATCTACTATATTATAATCATAAACTTTCTGGGCCTGTCACTGATGGGAATCGATAAGCGTAAAGCTGTTAAAAACCATTGGCGTATCCCGGAACGGACGCTTTTCATTGTCTCGCTCCTTGGCGGAAGCATCGGTTCTTTTGTGGGAATGTATCTATTTCGGCACAAAACCAAACATCTCCGCTTCACAATTGGAATTCCCGTGATTCTGGTGCTTCAGATTTTGGCTGTCCTGTTCCTCTCTCTGCACCAAAAAGAACAGATGGAAAGTCCCAGCACAGCAGTCAGTAATGAACTGGCGCTCATTCAGGAATTGGACGAAGATACAATACGAAGATTTGTCTCTTATGAAAATATGATGAATACCCCCTCCGCCTCATCGGAGATCGGTCCGGAAACCACGGAAGCAGTCAACCTTTTTTTTAAGAATTTTCAATATCATCTTCACTCTGAAGATATCACGGATGACGCTGCCACTGTCACTGCAGAAATTATTAACATTGATACCAAATCCCTTGCCACCGAT
>CACYXH010000150.1:0-6020 GCA_902778245.1 uncultured Lachnospiraceae bacterium
CCTTCCTGGATTATCTGGAAGAGAAACAATGCGGGAAGCTTGAGTCATGGAGACGCAAAGAACAGTACTGGGAGGACTTTCTGAAAGGGAGGAGGAAAGAGCCGCAATGAACAGACAACAGCGTAGACTGATAGCTCAGAAGAGAGCTGTGGAAAAGAAGATCGAGAACAAGATCATCCGGGCAGATGAGGTGGAAGTAGAACTATATTTCACAGCCTTTGGACTGGCATTGGAGGAACTGTACGGCTTCAAGCAGCAGCGGATCGCAAAAGCGTGGAAGCGCACGGATGAGATCATCAGCGAGATTTCGAATGGAGAAGCAACATTTAACATGCTCAAAAATCGCCTGAAACAGCGGGCAGATATTGAGTGCAGCTTTAAATAACCAGAAAGGAGCGCAGCCCCGGCCGGGTAGTAGCATATGCGGCTCCAAACAGAAACATGGAATACAAGAAAGAGATTATAAAGGCAATTGAATCCATGTCCGGAAGATATGCACCATACAACATTTTTTCTGACTGGGTCGAAATGTGTGCATTATCCATACAAAACGCAGTTTCCATGATACATAACCGTATTTGGCGGCAAAGAGAGGAGCTGTATATGGATCTTGCCAAAAGATACACAGAAAAAGAACTGGAAACATTTGCCCAGATGTTTGTTTGGTTGGGGGACGTGCTGACGGAAAGTATGTCGGATGTTCTGGGGGAAATCTATATGGAGACAGACATGGGAAGCAAGTACACGGGACAGTTTTTTACACCATTCCATGTGTCGGAACTGTGCGCAAGGATGGGAGTGGATATCGGGAATCTTCCGGAAATCGGACGGATCCGCCTGCATGAGCCATCCTGCGGTGGCGGGGGGATGGTCATAGCGGCTTGCAAGGTGCTGCACGAGGCGGGATTTGATTACCAGCGCAGGTTGGAAGTGGTGGCGCAGGATCTGGATTGGAAAGGCGTGTATATGACATATTTGCAGCTGTCCCTGATCGGATGCAGGGCAATCGTTGTACAAGGGGACACATTGGCAAGTCCATACACAGAGAAGACCCAGGCAGACCGGATCATGCGGACGCCTGCAATGATGGGGGTGTTGATATGAGGGAAGAACTGATAAATGACTTGGTGATAGCGCTGCAGCCATTTCTAGGGCAATCCTCGCCCCAGGATGTGAAGATGGCGCTGACAATCGTCCTGAGCAAATATGATGTACAGCTGTCCGAAACCCACCTGACCGTGTGGGAGGGGGATAAGAACGAGATAATCCTAAAAAAATTTATCGCCGCAAAGGTCGCGCAAGGATGCTCAAAGAGAACGCTGCAGTTCTACCGGGTGGACATAGCTAAGGCCCTAAATGCTATCGGGAAGCCATATGATGAGATCACAGCAGATGATGTCCGGCTCCACCTCGCAATCAGGATACGTAGGGACGGGGTTACAAAAACCACTGCGAATAACGAGAGACGCAATCTGTCGGCGTTTTACGGCTGGCTCCAGAAAGAGGAGATACTGCTCAAGAACCCGATGAATAAGGTGGAAAGCATCAAACAGACCAAAACAAAGAAAAAAGCATATTCACTGCTTGACCTGGAAAAGATCAGGATCGGCTGCACAACTGCAAGGGAGAAGGCGATCGTGGAATTCCTAGCATCGACATGGTGCCGCGTATCGGAACTTACAGAGGTGAAGATTAGCGATATCGGGGGCGGAAAGGTACTTGTTCACGGGAAAGGGGACAAATATAGGGAGTGTTTTCTGAACGCGCGTGCCCTGATGGCTGTAGAGTTGTATCTGCAGGAGCGCAGCGACACGAACCCATATCTGTTTCCCAGGGCAAAGTATACGGTCACTGATGCTCAGTACAAGAAGGCAGTGAACCTAAAAGATCAAAAAGAGTGGTATAAGGATCCTGACATGGTGGATAACGCAGAGCCGATGGATAAGAGCTCGATCGAGAGCATTGTGAGGAAAATCGGCAAAAGGGCGGGCGTCGACAAGGTGCACCCGCACCGCTTCCGCAGAACCGGGGCAACAATGGCGCTCCGGCAGGGCATGCCACTGACAACGGTCTCGAAGCTGCTGGGGCATGAAAACATCCAGACCACACAGATATACCTGGATATTTCCGACGATGAGCTGGAACAGGCACATAGAAAGTTTGTGATATAGCGACATCAAATGTATAAAGAGCAGCGGTAAAAGCGGCAAGCCATAGGGACCCGCCGCATGAGAAAAGTTATCGAGAGATATGAAGTTGTAACTTTAACGCATCCTGAAGAACTTGAGAAAAGTTCACATTGTGTTCAAGCGCTGCAGCGTTTAACCATGCCGGCAGAGTTACCGTTCTGTTAACAGATTTGTTTTCGTTTGCAAGCCGAACAGAGGGCATATATACATCAATCAGACAGGCGTGTTCGTTGTTTTCATGGATGATATCTGACAGGGGAGTAGGAACTGGAATTGTTTTACCATCCTCTTCAAGTCCAAATAAAGTTATTCCAAGTAATTCCCTGGCGGACGTTAATGCATCGGCATCATCCTCGCCACTGGTAGCGACATCCAGATCAGGAAAAACTACAGCAATCTCTTGTCCTGGTTCATACGTAAAAACAGCGGGATAAACATAGCGATCTACTTTTTTCATGAATACCTCCTATGACTTCTGGGGTTCAGGGGCTACCTGAACAGTAGCCCCGATTGTCTTTCAATACTCCTTAACGTCGGAAGGGGAATGTCTTTGTCAGGATGTTTTACAGTGACGCGCCCTTTCTTCGTTGGATGCTTGTATTGGTGATGACTCCCAACGGTGTTGACCAAATACCAGCCATCCTCCAGAAGTAATTGAATGACTTCCCTTGATGAATATTGTTTCATCTCATGTACCTCCTGACAAGCATATGATAGCACATATAAAAATATTTGTCAATAGCACATATAAAAATATTTGTTGAATTTTATCAAAGAAAGGAGCCGAGGTTTCCGGAAGATGCGCATCGGCCTCAGAGGGGAAATGAAAAACTATCAACGCGGAGAGTGAAGTCAAAAAGGTTTATGCCGATGAGGTGATTGTGGAAGCCTCCGAAGCGATGCGAGAAGAAGTTTACGGGAAATAACACCAAGAAAGGAGCGCAGCCCCGGCCGGGTAATAGCATATGCGGCTCCGAAGAAAGATGGAAAATCAGACTTACAAGAAAAAGCTAAAATGCGAATTATACAACGATAGCATGCAGGGGTGGAAATGCTACCCGATCCAGAAAGCGCAGCTCATCATTGCGGATGTGCCGTACAATATCGGAACCAACTTTTACGGAAGCAACCCATCCTGGTATATCGGCGGCAATCGAAAGAACGGCGAAAGCAAGTTGGCAGGGAAAGCAGCATTTGCTAGTGACTTTAATTTCAATTTGTACGAATATTTCTTTTTCTGCAGCAGGCTTATGAAGAAAGACGACACCAAGCCAGTACAACGCGGGCGAAGCAGTAATTCTCCCTGCATGATCGTGTTCTGCTCTTTTGAACAGCAGCAGACCCTCATAGACGCTGCGAAGAAGCATGGATTTGTGAATTAAATTCCGCTGACATTTATAAAAAATTATAGTCCGCAGGTACTTAAGGCCAATATGAGGGTAGTCGGTGCAACGGAGAGGGCATTGCTTTTCTACCGAGACAGGCTGCCGAAGTTTCGAAACGGTGTACAGACAGACGAGGCAGGGCGGACAATCAGAGGAACCGGGCACATGGTATTTGATTGGTTTAGCTGGGAAAAGGACGGAAAAGATATTCCAAAAATCCACCCGGCGCAGAAGCCGGTAGCAGTCCTAAAGAAACTGATTGAGACATTTACGGACCCGGGAGACGTGGTAATTGATCCCTGTTTTGGCAGCGGATCCACCGCAAGAGCCTGCATAGAGACTGGACGCAGTTTCTACGGCTTTGAGATTAACAAGGAGTTTTACCGGAGAGCGAAAGAAGAGATGTGTCATTATGAGCCATACGGGCAGCAGTTGAAATTAGAGGGGATATAACCCCAGAAAGGAGCCGAGGTTTCCGGAAGATGCGCATCGGGCATATGGTACCGGTTCCTGGAGGATACCGGCAGATGCCGGAGAGCGCGGTATGGCAGATGCAGCATAGGCCGTATGGGGATTTGGTGATAGAGAGGGAGGATGACGATGCAGGTACAGTGCAGTAAATGCGGACATCGCAGCAGGAAAGTGAAACGTGGTTACTATGAGGCAAAAGGAATAGCGGATGCAGGCTGGAGAAGCTACGGATCAGCCCTGTACTGTCCGAAATGTGTGAAGATATGCAACCGGTTAGAGGATAGGGATGCTGCGATTATGACAATCATGGAACGGATGATTGAGGATGCCGAACAAGAAATTGAGATTTTGAAAGGGGAATATCAGCCATGAAGATCACAATAGAAATACCGGACGAGGAAATCAGGGAAGCGCTGAAAGAAAGGGTGGTTAGTCTGATTGTAGATGACAACCGCTGGGGAAGTGACCGGAGGGCTTTCCGCCGGGAGTATTCCGATATCGTCAAGGAAATGATCTACAAACCAGAGATCAAGAATGACATTATCAACCGAACGATTGATATTGCCGCGCAGGAAATCAGGCGAAAAGCGGTGCCGAAGTTGTTTGGGAAGATTACGGAGGAGGGCGAAGATGAGTGAAATGACCAGAGAGCAGGCAATCAAGAGATTACAAGAGGAATTTAACGCTTTGGCGAACGAAAGAGATTTTGATGGTTCTGACTATAATGCCGATATTAGGCAGGCGATTGAAATGGGGATTCAGGCGTTGCGGGATACAGAACAACTGGCACCGGAAGATAGGTATCTGATACATAACTTTGGCATGACCAGAAGGGCAATTGCGCGGGTGATGTGGAACGCTATGCGCGCTGTATGCGGTGAGATAGAGCAGTTTGCCAATGCGCTGGATCCAGATCATGACACCCTTGACGATCTGGTAGATGGCGGATTGTGGGACGATAATGGGGATTTGAAATGGATCGCATATCAGCAGGAGATTGCTTCTAGTATTTTTATGGACATCATAAGTTCTGGCACATATTACGGTGGCCAGACCAGTGCGTTAGAGGCGTGCAAGATGTCCGGGATTAACGGGTGGAACCCGCTCAGAAAGGAGAAGTAATGGGAAAGAAATATATTCCGGTAGATGAATTTGTGGAGAAGCTCGATATCCTGATAACTAGCGCGGCGAACGCATCCCTAAGAGAGGCATTAAAGGAATGGGGAAAGACGATTGCGGTTGAAGCAATACCGATCGATGAGCATGAAAAAGCGCAGCGCGCGCAGAAAGAAACGATCTCAAGGCTGTATGACATGCTCGATGAAACTTGTAAAAACATCCGAGAATGCACAGGCAAAGATTATGTATGCGGACTTTGCCAGTACGACGCAGATCATGGAGAATATGGAGACGCAAATGAATGTCCGGGTTTTGAGACTGACGAATGCTTTTGCATGAAGAACGAGATCAGAAAGCTATGCGGCGTTGAACTGATCCGGGAGCCATGCGATGATTTTGTTTATGATCCGGCGATTTGGGAGGACACCCCATGAGAGTCTACATATCCGGCCCGATCACGGGTCACGATGATTACAAGGAGAAATTCGCAAAGGTGGAAAAGGAACTGACGGCAAAAGGGCATATAGCTATCAACCCTGCGCGCTTAAATGATCTTGTGGAATTGACCTACGAAGAGTACATGCAGATGGACATGCTGTTACTGAGATTCTGCGATGCCATCTATATGCTTCCGGGGTGGGAGCAGTCCAGAGGAGCCAACCGGGAATATGGTTACGCTCTGGGAGCCGGGAAAACAATACTGGAGGAATAACCCATGAAAACATTAAGCAATAAGCAATTCGAGATCATGCAGATTATCTGGGGAGAAGGCACTTCGCTAACCTTTTCTATGATCTGCGACAAAACAGAAATGAGCGGCAAAAAAATAAGAAAAACACTGGATAGGCTGCAGCGC
>CACYXH010000150.1:6064-6393 GCA_902778245.1 uncultured Lachnospiraceae bacterium
AGCGCAAAGGCTTTCTGGGCATCCATTACAGAACAGAGTTTTTTGGAATGAGTCAATACTATTATCCAATCATCAAAGCAGATGCCTATCTGCGTTACTTCATGGAGAGGCTGCAGGAGTTGACAGGAAAAAAGATAATACTTGTGGAGTCAGGATGAACTTCAATTTGAGGTCATTCCATCTCTGCGAAAACGTATTAGAGATGAAAAAGGGAAAATGTATCTTAATCCGTATAACTTGTCTGACTGGCTTCCGAATACATTTATTGAGTATATAGAAAAAACTCACGAATAAAAATTAACGATAAAAGGAGGTGGTATATATGTACT
>CACYXH010000151.1 GCA_902778245.1 uncultured Lachnospiraceae bacterium
TTTGGCACTGAAAATGATTGGGCATTGATTCAGTATTCTATCGATGCTTCCCACTACCGTTTCGGTTACATTAGCAGTAAAGCCCTGCCCAAGAAGGCAAATGTTCCCGCCCTGTCTTTTAATGCTGTTGATGCATGGACAACCACTGCAGTTTCCCTGACAGATGATCCTCTCTACAGCGGGTCAGAATTACTTTTCCTACAGGAAGGATTACATGTTACGTGGTTAGCAACCCTTGGTGAGTGGGCTTATGTTGAAGTAAGCAGTGGTGATTGGGCTCGCGGCTTTGTTCCGCTCTCATCCGTCACAACATCACAAGAAATTGATATGGAGAACAACCCTAGTGAAGGCGGAGAAATAGTTTACGATGGGGTTGTAACTGTGTTTCATGATGACCGAATCGAATTTGAATTACACATTGCGGAGAGTGGCCCGTTAGCCAGCAGCGAAGTAAGTCAGATCCGTGTAACAGACACTTTTGGCGATTCCGTATTGGCGATCCTTTCGCCTGATTCATACGGAACTTACTATGGTAACTGCAGTCTTGGCGGCGATGTAACATCAATTACGCTTACCGCAGTTGATGACGCAGGTACCGCATATTCCCAAATTGTCAGAATAGAATGGTAATCATCCTGGCTTCACCCCGGCCAGACTTTATCAATAAATAGCCAGCGTGTCTGCGGATTCATGCCATTGAGCAGTCTGTAGTGACCAACTGTAGTGGAACGGAGAGCAGTCGCATCTGACTGCCACCGCCGAAGACCTGGCCTTCTATGTCTGGCACGAGCCCAGCGGGGAATGGGTCGACGGCATGGGTGGGTATGAGTAAGCATAGAAGAAAAAATTAGCCGGAGGTTGTACTCATGAAAAGATTTGCTTCAGTTCTTCTCTCTTCTGATCATCGTGATCAGTGCAGTTTCTTTCGCCGAGGAAACGCCGTGGGTTACCATAGAAAATGTGCGGGAACACAGCAGCTATGTATGGCGCGAAGAAATCCCCCGCTATAACGGAGCGGAGGAGCAGGGATTTCAGCCGCTTGCCATGGATCCGGCGGAGGCTTGGCAGCGCCTGCGGGACGCTTATGATCGGGGTCAGGATGAAGCGACCCGCGAACTGCTTCAATCCTGGGGAATCGAGATGGAGCCCTGCGGGGCGCCTGTGCTTCGGGAGCTTATCAGCCAGGCAGACCTTCAGCATCATGGGAATGCAAGCATTTCAACCGAGAATGTGCCGTTGGTGCAGCTGATCAGTTTTTCCGGATGGGGCTGGGGTGAAGAAGGGACCCTGATCTTTGTAGAGCATTGGCCCGATTGGTATGACTTCACGCTCCTCCATCGTTTATCTCTTAAATGTTACATTCCTCGTCTGGCTAAACCGAGAGCCATATGGTATATTTGTTACGATGTAGATAGCGAAGGAGGTATCGAACATGAAAGCGAAATTGCTGTTAATGGTTATACTACTATCAATCCTTTCCCCTATGAATACATGTCCAGCAGAAGCAGCATCCGGTATAGATGCCAATGACATCTTTGTCCTGGAAATGAACAAGGCCATATCTACGAAAGGACCGTTTTATACATGGTCATTGGAAGAAAAAGCTGATTTTTACAATAAATATGTTTACCACAATACAGGAACACGGAGAGGTGTACCAGATGAAAGGCATATTGGAACTGAAGCGGTTAAAAATCTCGCATATGATTATCTATGCTCATATCTGGATTGTATTAAGGACGATTTATCTGATTATATTCCAGATGTGGATTTCTGGGTTGAAGTTAACATGCAAGACTTTGATGAGCACGAATATTATTCTGTATGCTTTTTAACAGAAAATACTGATACAGGCAAGTACGAGAATACATATCAGTTAATGATATCTGCTTATACAGGCTCTCTCATCCAGCTGTTGGATATAAAGCAGATGACTGCAGATTAAACCTGCAGTCATGGTTGACTATGAAAATGGAGTTTTGCCAGACAATTACGGCATGCAAAGGAGCAAATACAAATGAAAGCCAAAGGGTTCATTCTCTTGTCTGCGATTCTTATGATCACGATGTGCCTTGCCGTCACGGCTTCGGCGGAAATCGTGGGAAGGACGGCGGATGGGTATATCCATCGCTATACTGCAGATAACGGTCAGGAGATTTACTTCGTCTCCATCGAGAAGGAGCCTCCGGTCAGATATGAAGATGTCAATTTTGATGGACATCCGGATCTCGTCATGGTTACAGCTTTAGGGGCTTCCAACGCCTATTACGAGTTCTATCTCTGGAATGGCAGCGAATATGAATATGCTGAACACTGGATCGATGATATTATCAACTATGAGTTAGTGGACGGACAATATCTGGTATCAAGGAGTAACGATGGCAATGCGGGTACATTGTTTCATGCGGAGATTTGTGTCTGGGATGGAAATGTCCTAAAGAGCATTCGCACCATAGTGTCAGAAGAGGAAACATCCATTGTATGGGAAGGCAGAATCGGAACTCAAACTACAAATCTGGACCGGCTGCACGTTACTGTATGGGAAGCAGACAGTCTTGTAGGTGAGGCAACGGTATTATGGGAGAAAACATATGAACCCTTCCCTGAAAACCAGGCTGCCCTTGATGAGATGGAAGCGCATCTGTGGGATGGACTCAGGAAGTAAGAAATGGCCTGCGTGGACAGTACCCGCAAGATGCGTGAGAAGCTTCCTGTCAATCGGACAGCGAAAAATGAGCGAGATATTATAACAAAAAACCTCTGGCGGCCGACAAAGGCTGCCAGAGGTTTTTGTGGGGAAAGCGTGAAAAGTAGTCGTTTCGGTAAGGATATAAGCTCATGCCCGGATATACTTCTGCTTGCTGCTGTTGGGCTTATCTGGGATTGTGCGCTTCAGCCTGCCGCTTTCCAGCAGGGGTAAAAGAATATTACGTCTGAAATAATCCTGCGATTTGATGCCGCAGAATGATTGCATCTCCGTGCGACTTCTGGCTTCCTTGCAATATTCAAGAAGAGCGTTTAATTTCTGAACATCAAGATTAACGCGTATGACTTCAGCCCACTTGCCCACTTGCCACAGGTAAAATACTCCCCGGACCGACCTTTGTCATGGAGCCAAAGGAGAGCGGGATGATGATCTTGAATACGTCGCCCTCGATGAATTCCGGCTCCGCGCCGCTGTACATCATGGTGTACTTATAGCTGTTCCGCATGCCGGAGCCCAGCTCGTCAGCATACCCGATTTCTCGGAATACTTTGCTGATGGTGGGATTCTTGGCGAAGGGCTCAAAGCTTCTGATGTCCAGCGCACCGATGCCGTGTGCCCGGTTTCCATTTTCCACGGTGATCCTGTCTCGCTCGATCAGCAGCTTGGCCACATACCCGCTGGAGTAATCCCGGTGAGCCAGGGAGTTTGAGATAATTTCGCGTAGGATCTTGTCCCTGGCGCTAACACTCTGGATGCCGTCCAGCACGAACAGATCATTCAGATGCTTCTGCCCGAAGGCGAACATCTGCTCATAGGATTCCAGCAGGTTTGTTAGAATGACCTCCCGGTCGTCATAGCGATCTACGTTATAGACGCGGTAAATGCAGTCTGTTTTGTGATGAGCGCAGGCTGAGGCGATCATGTTGTCCGTGCCAAACAGCAGAACTGCCGCCAGGGTGATGCCGGTTCTTCCTTCTTCATCCGTCAGGATCAGCCCACTCGTTCGGAGCAGTTCTTCATTGTCCATATCTGCCCAGGGATGACGCTGCTTATCGAAGAGCTGTTTCCGGGTAATCGCCATCTCCCGGGCTTTGTCGATCAGATCAGCGCGGAGATCGGATACGCTCCAATGGGGATAGACCCTGTTTACGTAATAGGTGCTTTGCTTGCGGGCATAGCACTGAAAGACCCGGTCGGATAAGTCGGTAATGTCCATATCCGCATCGCCATTCCTGTCAAAGATCCGCCCTTTATGACGAACGACTGACGGGCTGACGGGAACGTGAATGTGGATGATATGGTATTCGCCGGCCTGCTCCTGGATCATTTTGCCTTTCTTGTCCACGCCGGAGAAGGTGCCATCAGAGACGAAAAGGTACTCTCTGGCTGACAGATAGAGCGGCGGAAAGATCTTATCCTTGTTGTTGGCCAGCGTGACGAAGTTTGTAATGAGCTTTGCTGCGGCCGACGGATCGACGCCGAAAACAACGCCGGTATCGTGAACGCCCAGGAAAATATCGCCGCCCTCCCGATTGGAGAATGCGCAGACGGAATCAAATAGGGATTTCGGCAGATCGGTTCTGGCTTCCTTGTATTCGACCTGATAATTCTCTCCATGCCGGATCAGAGACAGAAGTTCCTCCGGCAGGCTGGGAATTCTGCTGCTCATCGCTGATCACCGTCCTGTCCGTTTTCAGTCCGTTTTACATAAGTCAGCTGAATATCATAGCCCAAGGCTTCGACCATGCTGGTAAAGGTTTTATTGACGACTGTTTCCTTCTGCCGGATCACCCGGTTGACATAGGCGGGCGTAGTACTGATTTCATGCGCCAGTTTGGCCTGCGTTGTCCCGGCTTCAATGCACATGACTTTTATATCGATCTCAACGTTGTTTTTGACCACGATCCATACTCCTTTGACAGCCAGATTGAAATTGCACATAAGAGACAATTAATTATATCTCAGTACAGCATGGATTTCCAGTATTCTGGAGTATTATTTGCTTGTTCTATCCCAATGATACTTGGATCGCAATCTCGTTGTGCCGGGATTCGTACTGGCAGAGTGCATTAGAACGGGCCATTCGAAAAAGCCGCCTCCAGGGAGACGGCTAAGTGGAGCATG
>CACYXH010000152.1 GCA_902778245.1 uncultured Lachnospiraceae bacterium
GACATTTTTGACATAATTGACATTTTTGTCACGCTGTACAATGCCCAGACCGTATCATGAATAAGACTATTTATCTTGAATGCTTTTAATATCACACCGCCTTTTTAATATCTCACTGGATATTCTCCATACACTGGTGGATGTCGGATGGATATTGTTCTTCTTCCACTGGATATTTCCCACGCACCGCTGGATATCTACTGGATACGGGATCTCTTTCACTGGATATTTCCCGCGCACCGCTGGATACCTACTGGATATGAAGTCACTTTCACTGGATATTTCCCGCGCACCGCTGGATATCTACTGGATATGAAGTCGCTTTCACTGGATATTTCTCGCGCACCGCTGGATATCTACTGGATATGCTGCCTCTTTCACTGGATATTTCCCGCGCACCACTGGATATCTACTGGATATGTGGCCTCTTTCACTGGATATTTACTGGATATGAAGCCTTTTTCACTGGATATTTACTGCGTATCAACTGGATATTTCTCGCGCAGGCACTGGATATTTAGTGCGTATATCCACAGAATATCCAGGAAAACTGTTCCCTGATCACTGAATTAGGTTATTGCAAGATACGCATTTGTTCCCCACAAATGCGCTCTTGTTAAGGGGACGCCCCTAAGCCCCCCATTTACACCTCCGTCTTTGAGGTTACAATCTGTGACCTCAAACACGCACATCAATTTTCATAGATTAAACTCAATTACATAGTTTCGTTTTATTTCACGGATACCGTCCAATTATCCTCCATCTACCAGATATTGGAACTCGATCAAATTATCCTAAACCATTTCTGACCTAACAACTTCCCATCTAAGATAGAACAAAAACTGTACTTCAACCCTTCTTGTTGATTCCCCTCTGCCTTCTTTCATATTTCCTTCATCACATCCGCAAACCCTTCCAGTGTATATGCCCCGTCCATCCCGAGCTCTTTCTCCTCGAATACCATGAAATAACGGTACTTCCCGCCGGAATACTCCTGCCACTTTCGACCGAGTTCAAGTTTCGCCCTGCTGTCACCGCCGTCAAGATGATCCCCCTTTGTCTCGATCAGGAGCAGCTTGCCAGATTTCGTCATAACCAGAAAATCCGGATAGTGATTGAAATATCCGTTCAGTCTGAACCCCTTCTTCTCAATATTCCGATGCCACCAGCGGATATTATCCGTTCCGACTATAACATCCAGAACCTTCCGTTCAAAACGGTTCATATCATTCTTTTCCGCTTCGTAAAGGGAACAGGGGATGGAATCCGTCGTGAGCTGCGGCGTGATGACCGCAGGGAATGTGTAAGAATCCATACAGACGATCTTTCCGGAATCCAGCCACTTCCTGAATATTCCTGACCGGTAAGCATTCTCCAGCGAATTGATCTTTTTTAGTATCTTCGACGCAAAGACCGGAATCGCTGTCTCCATAAGAGCAAGTTCATCATCCGACATATTCGCCACGCATCTTCTCACATAATCCTCAACCTCTGCGGCCTGGTATCTGTCATTTTTATTGATCTGAGCCGCAATCATTTTGGCACACTGTCTGATACGATTCTCCTGGGGCAGAGTTTCCATATATTTCCTGATGTATTCGTTCATCCTTCCGGAAATCTTCCAAAAAGATCCTGCTGGCTTTTGATATAAAACTGGGGAATACGCATTCCCTTTACTTCATCCCTATATTGCTGCTGAATCTGATTCTGTTTCATCATTTCTCCGAGCTCACCTCCGGTAAATCCAAAATCCGGTGTGTCCGAGATTTCCCGATTATAACTTTCAGACTGTGACTTGGCCTCCTCAATCATCCGTGCAAGACCATCATCCTGCTTCTCCTGATTCGATAAATAAGTCCGATCGTCTGATGATGCGAGTATGCTGCCAAGTTCCTCCGTATTGATGTCTGCAAATGAGTCGTTTTCATCCTGCAGACGTTTCCCGACAAATGGGTCATTTTCCTCCTGTGGACAGTTCTCCGCATCTGCATTCTCATTTTCCTTCTCATCTGCGACTGATTCAAATGTCATCTGTACCGGTTCCGCCTGTTCATCCGATACCTGAACCGCTGGAGCATCTTCCGCCAGACGATAATCTTTCCGGCTGAAGCCGGACTTATTCAGAGCGGAAACAATACTTTCGAGCGTGGCATGAAAATCATTTGAAGACGTTAAGACATAAGACGTATTAAGCAGGGGAGAGTTATGCTGCCTTGTGTATGGCTGTCGCAGAATTCTGCCGAGTATCTGTTCCACATCGACCTTTGATGTTTTATTTGCGAGGGATGCCAGTATATAGGCAAACGGGCAGTCCCATCCCTCCTTTAAAGCATTGACTGTGACAATGTAGCGGATACTGCATTCTTGACTCATCAGATCCGTATTTCCTATATCATCAACCTTGGAAGTCTTAACAGCAATCTGCTCTTCGGGTATCCCGAGTGCAAGAAGCAGGTCCTTGATCTTCTGAAACGTCTCGCTGTCCTCGCTGATATTCGGCTGTGCTTGAAAAAGCACGATCGGACGGATGTATTTTCCTCCCGCTTTTCGCTCACAGGTTGCCTGTTTTTCTATATTTGCCCGAAGCTGAATTGCGTCCTGAATGACAGTCTGACGGCTGTTCCGGTTGAATACGACAACCGGCAGCTTTACCATATTTTCCTTCTTGAGTTCTCTGGCGTCCACATAGGAAATGATGTTGCTGGGGGAACGGGGCGTTGCCGTCAGTTCCAGAATAAAGGAAGGATTCAGATTATTCAGCATCTCTACAGATAGCGACGAACCCGCATTGTGGCTCTCATCAACAATTGTGACCGGTGACAAATAGCGAAGTACCTGAATAAGAGCCGTATCCGGCGTGTCATCCAGAAGGGCATCCTCATCTTCGAGAAGTTCGGTAAAACGGAACAGGTTCCCGTTCTCCTGATATACCTTCCGGACATCCTTTTTTTTGCTGCCGATCCGGAGCGAGGCGTAACTGAGTACGCATACTGTAAGCATTTCCCTTATTGTGTCCGGCGTGAAATTCTGTCCGGACAGAAGCATTTCCTTCGTATAAACGCCGACTTTGCCGCCAAAATCCATATCAAGCTTCTGGCGATAAGGATGAGATGTATCCGACAGTGAGCGGATTGTCTGCGTCAGGATGGAATCCGACGGCACCAGCCACACTACCATTTTCGGCTTATCCGCCGGCATGTGGTCAAATATCCTCTTGACCGACGAGCAGGCCATGAATGTCTTTCCGCCACCGGTCGGAACTTTCATGCAGACGTGGGGAGTTCCGGCAATCTTGTTTTTATATCTCGGAACGCCGTTCGTTCCGACAAGAATGTCTTTCTGTGTCCAGTAACTCGTCCATGCCTTGAAGAGATCTCCATTCTCATCAACCGCTGTAAGAAATGCGGACAGGTCATTCATGACAGCTTTCTGATAATTCTTTAATTCCATGACCGCTCCTCCTACAGCCTGCTGATATCACGTGGGATTTTCTTAAAAGTGATATGCCATTTATCCAGTTCCCTTTCGCTAAGGGTGCAGAGGTCGGCATAAATCACATACGCTTCTGCCCTTGTCTTTACCGTATGCAGAAAATCCCGGTTCAGTGTCGTAACGCCGTTCTTATCATAATAGTAGTAATAGGCCACATCCATATGCATCCCCATGAAGCAGGGTTCATCGTCTTTTCGGGCTGGAATAGGCTGTTTTGTTTCCGTAAAATAAACATACTTGCGGATTTCTTCCTCTGCAATGGAATCATTCAGGTATTCTCCGTCAAATATGGGCTGACCGAGCTCATAGAAACTGAAACTCCCGCCGGTTCCCGGAACGGCTTTCTTTCCCTCGCCGTATCCGCTGATCACTCTTTTCACCCGTTCGGCGGTGATGGTATCAGCATAGTCTTCCATTTCGATGAGGATGAATTTGCGGTGGCCGTTATCGGCTTTGTTTGCATTGAGGACTGCGTGGGCGGTGGTGCCGGAACCTGCGAATGAATCAAGTATGATAGAATCCTTATCGGAAGCAATTTGCAACATTCGTTCAACTAGGCGCGATGGTTTAGGAGTGGAGAAACCTGATATTCCAATATCCTTTAATTCATTAGAAGCGCCTTGCGTATGGTTAACATCATCATAATGCCACAATGTACGATTTACTACCCCTTTGTGTTCAGATAAAAATGTTTTAAACCGAGGCATTCTAGCCGTACCAGTGACTCCCCAATACAATCTGTCTTCTGACATATATAGTTCAGTCTGTTCTTTACTATATTTCCATACAGCGTCTTTGTTCGGATATACTTTGTTACATGTATAGGTTGCAGAATTCCAATCACCACGTATATCATTGTCAGGATTCTGATAATTCTTGCGTTGTTTTTTGTTCAATGGCAAGCGATAAGGTCTCCAGATATTTTTATCTTTTGCATATATCAAAATATACTCGATATCATTTGAGAAAAACTGTGCATCATTTGATGGTGATGCCTTTTTAAACCATGAGACTGTATCAACATAGTTTGATTGCCCCATAATTTCATCACATATTAATTTAAGGGATGCATATTCAGAATTATCAATACTAATAAAAATTGCCCCGTCTTTAGCAAGAAGCCTGTGCAGCAGCCTCAACCTAGGATACATCATACACAACCACTTATCATGCCTCGACAGATCCTCCCCTTCCTTGCCGACAACATCACCCAGCCACTTCTTAATGCGGGGATCATTTACGTTATCGTTATAAACCCAGTTCTCATTGCCCGTGTTGTAGGAGGGATCTATGTAGATGCACCGAATCCTCCCTCATACTGTGGCAGTAAAGACTTGAGGGCAGTGAGATTATCACCATGAATGATCATATTCTCACTGCCGTTATCTTCTTCATGCTGACCGTTCTCATCATAGCTGTACTTGCGTTCTAATACGTGGTATGACACATCAAGGTGATGATTTACGACCTTGCTTTTTCCTATCCATTCAAGAGTTGGCATAGTTACCTCTCTCCCATAAATTTCTCATAGATCACCATGGCTATATATGAGTACGTGAACGTTCTTACCCTCCACATAACGTTCCTCATACGTCTTCCGGAAACTGACTGCATTACGAATAATACCGGCTTTATCATAGATATAAAAATACAGATTCCGGGTTTCATAGTGTATCATATCTGCTGCTATCTCTTCGCTAAGCTGCCTTTCCGTCATACTACTCCTTGTACACTTCAGCTCTATCGCAGCCGACTCTGAATCAATCACTATATCCTTACGAACCGAATGATGACCCGTGTCCTGAACGCTCTCTGACCTGGCGTCTGAAAAAACAGAGGAAAGCACAGCCAGCATAAGCTTTTGTAGATCATATTCATTTTCAATGCAGAAACCGTATAAATGCTCTTTAATTCCGGGACTGCATTTTTCATGTATATCGGACTTGTATAGGTTCTTACAGAACAGCGGGAACTGTCTAAGTATACTGAGGATCGTATCTCTGTTCCCCCTCTGCAATTCATTCGTTAACATGCTGCAATACTTAATAACCGCAGCTTTCTTTTCTAAGAGTTCAGCTTTCATTTCACGTTTTGAAAACCGGTTTTTCTTCAGTAAAGCCACCTCCGTAAGTTCGGCAGATTCATTTACCTTCCCATGCTTGTACAAATAATCCGTAAGATCACTTACTGCTTTTTCATACGCCTCTACTGACTCAGTATTTCGTATTTTCTCAATGTACTCATCCAGCATGATCATCTCCTCTTCCCCATCTAAGATAGAACAAAAACAGCGACTCAAGAATATATAGATTATTATCTTTCCATTCAAGAACCTCATAGGATCGATCACTGGAATCCAGTATATCCTGCATATTCTTTAAATAATTCCGGACTGAAATAACAGACGGTTCATTCCCATCAGCTATCAATTTCACAATCCTTGCATAAAGATCGTTAAAGGAAATACTGGCAAACGGTGGATCCAACGCAATAGCCTCCAAAATCAAACCATACAGATCCAAATCCCCGAAATCCTCTGTCTGATATACAGAACGCTTCTGACCTCGCGAACTCTTCCCCTGCCTGATTACCTTTACAACTTTATCATAATCCAAATTCAGGGTCGAGAACTGAAAAGCTCTCCTGACAAGCGACTCATTTATCTCTATAGTTCCCTTGTTTTTGGCAAGAATACAGATATTCAGACAGATCAACTGCATCAACTGAGGAGACGCTATGCTTTCTTCTGCCAGGATTCTGATGATATCATCTGTCACCTTCATATCAAGCTCCCCAAAGCCTTTTTCGGGAATCTGTTCAAGCTCCTCTCTGCTCCAGGCCTGCATATCAATGATACTGATCCTTCCTTGCAGATCAGGATTTGTCCGGATTGTATCATCAACCCTATGAGGCAGTGAAGCGATTACTATCCGCAGTCCTTTTCGAATAGCATCCTTGAACTGCTGAGCCATAAAAATCTGCATGTCAATAGAAGCATAATGAAAATCATCCATTAGCAAAACCAAATCATGCTCCCGGAAATAATCGAGAACACTTTCCTTCGTCAGATAAAAAGTCTCCTCTATGTATTCATTGATCTGCCTGCCGTTTTTTGTCGTTCCTGTGTAAGGCATACCGGCTTTCATTCCAATCTGTGTCCACATAGCAGACTGGTCCAGCATATCCGATCCGGAAATCTCAACAATATTATCCAGACCTATCACTTTTTCACAGAGTACTGTTTTTCCGATTTTTGAAGGTCCTGATATCAAAGTGAGATATCCGCTGACGCTTAATGCCTGCTCTAATCTCTGCTCATAAGTAAAGCCGGAGTTCATTACTCGTGTTACATATGTACTGCCTGGCAACGCGCCTGGTATAAAGACTTCATTTGGTTTTTTCATGTAATCACCACCTCATATGATGAGCCTAAGCCCTTAATATCTATAATGTAATTATAGCATCTTTAGTCATTTTTTCAATATTTCTAACCATTTAAGCATATTTTAGGTATTTAAGAGTTTTTTAGATATTTAAGTATACTTAGCAATTCTTATCCGAGGATATGATTCTGCGGATGTATATGAATCAAGAGCATAATCCTTCATTATGAATAAAAAAGCCATCACGCAGACATGACAGCTTTTCATTGGAATGTATCTTTACGATTATATTATCTATGCTATAGCGTATTTCTTCAGGAGTCTGTTATTTCATAGTGTCAAATTAGTGTCATTTTCATTCTATCTTCATAGCAAATCACCGATTTTCAGCTCATTTACAGGCATTTTGCCACGCCGCACTATATTGCCGTG
>CACYXH010000153.1 GCA_902778245.1 uncultured Lachnospiraceae bacterium
CGCAATGCTTCAAAAAATGGGAAATAAAACAGCATTTATTGGGAAAGTCGGAGATGATTTTTTCGGAGAGCAGCTGAAGAAAGCTATAGAAGAGGTTGGGATCGACAGTGCATGCCTTGTAAAAGATAAGGAGGTACATACGACACTTGCATTGGTACACACCTGTCCGGATGGTGACAGAGATTTTTCATTTTACAGAGATCCGGGTGCGGATATGATGCTGACGGAAGCGGAAGTTCCTGAGAACATGTTTAGGAAAACGAGAATGTTTCATTTTGGATCATTATCTCTGACACATGATCTGGTAAGAAAAGCTACTCTTAAGGCATTAAAGCTGGCAAAGGAGAATGATGTCCTGATTTCTTTTGATCCTAATTTAAGAGAACCCCTGTGGCCTTCTTTGGAGGAAGCCAGATGTCAGATCATGGAAGGTTTGAAATATTGCGATATTCTGAAAATATCAGATAATGAGATTCGCTGGCTGACCGGAAAGGAAGACTATTCCGATGGAGTGTTGTGGATCAGGGAGAGGTTTCCGTATATCCGGTTGATCCTTGTTTCCATGGGACGGGAAGGGAGCAGAGCTTACTACCAGGAACGAATGGTAGAGGTACCTGCGTATATAAATAATGGTACGATAGAAACAACGGGAGCAGGAGATACTTTCTATGGCTGCGTATTGCATACGATATGCGAGAGAGGCCTGGAAGAACTGACAGACAATGATATCCTGCAAATGCTGCAATTTGCCAATGCAGCGGCTTCTCTGATCACTGCAAGAAAAGGAGCGTTGCGGGTTATGCCGGAAAAAGAAGAAATAGAGGCATTTTGCAGGGAGGGGGTGTTGCACAAAGCATTTTCCCAGGTGCGCGAAGCGCGCATGACGATACAAAGCCATGACGAGGTTCTCAGAAATCTATATTTATACAGGATATGCATATTGTGCAACACCCCCTTTCTTAGTGTAAAATATCCGAACATACCGTTTTTGGGGCATGTAAAGCAATTCTGAGCGCGTCATGAGCAAGAATTCCGGAAGGTTAAAGGCAATTAAAACCAGAAAGCCAGAATAATTAAATTGACATATGAAGCAAATTGGGGACTGCAGAGAGTAAAAGAGAATCAGAAAAATACTCTGCCGAAAGATATTTGCCATCAGAATGTATGAAAAAATAAGAAGTGTTTTATAATGAATAAGAGATCTGGTGATAACTTTTATTCATTGCCGGTGTTTATTGTCTATTATCACTTTACAAATCACGAAAATCTGGTATGATAGATACTATATGGAAGGTTAGCTCAGCTGGGAGAGCGCTCGCTTGACGTGCGAAAGGTCGCAGGTTCGATCCCTGTACCTTCCATTTTTTATGCGAACAGTGAAAGGGATTAGAAAGGTAGAGAATGAAATATGAATTTGGCGGCAGAGTCCGCTACAGTGAGATAGACGAGAATGGCAGACTTTCCATCAACGGACTGGTGAACTATTTCCAGGACGCGGCGATGGCCCAGGCGGAATATCTGGGGATCGGGAGTGATTATCTGAGACAGCACAGCGCAGCCTGGGTTCTGATGTCATGGCAGATCGAAATTGAGCATTTGCCGAAACTGTACAGTGAAGTGACAGCTCAGACCTGGCCATATGAATTTAAGCAGTTTTACGGCATGCGAAATTTTGCCCTCTTGGATGATGCAGGGGAAATGGCAGCCTGGGCGAACAGTGTGTGGGTATTATATGACCTGGAAGGAGGACGCCCTCTCCGGGTGTTTCCTGAACTTCTGGACAAGTATGGGCTGGATCCGAAGCTGGAGATGGACTATGCTTCCAGAAAGATAGTGTTACCAAAGGGCGGTCAGATGCAGGAAAGTTTTCTGATCGGAAAACACCATCTGGATACGAACCACCATGTGAATAATGGTCAGTATATTACCATGGCGGCGGAGTACCTGCCGGCAGATTTTGAGGTTCGTCAGATGCGTGTGGAGTATCGCATGCAGGCAAAACTGGGTGACACGGTGATACCCGTGGTGGTGAAGGAAGACGGCCGCATCACAGTGGAGCTTTGCAACGAGCAACAAAAACCATATGCAATAGCAGAATTTAAAACGCGTCAGGTGTTTTAAATTGGCACTTGCCCAGACCCGACAAAAATACAAAGTGAGGACGGAAGAACATATGCTTAGATTAGGGGAATATCAGGAACTAAAAGTAATAAAGAAAGTGGATTTCGGCGTTTATCTGGCACAAGAAGAAGGGGAAGAACGAGTGCTTCTCCCCAAAAAGGAGCTGCCGGGAGGCGTAAAGATCGGAGATGTACAGAGAGTCTTTTTGTACAAGGATTCAAAAGACCGGCTGATCGCTACTTTGCGGGAGCCGAGGCTGACGCTGGGCAAGATTGCTCTGCTCACAGTGAAAGAGGTAGGCAAGATCGGGGCTTTTCTGGATTGGGGTCTGGAGAAAGATCTGCTGCTTCCGTTCAGGGAGCAGACGAAAAGGGTTCGAGCCGGAGAAGAGTGTTTGGCAGCGCTCTACATTGATAAGAGTCAGCGGCTATGCGCTACCATGAACGTCTATCCCTATCTGGAAAAAAACTCTCCCTATAAGACCGGAGATCAGGTGAAGGGCAGAATATACGAGACCAGCGATAATTTTGGAGTGTTTGTGGCGGTGGATGATCAGTATTCCGCACTGATCCCGAAGAGAGAAGCGGCGGGAACGCTTGTCATCGGCGATGTGGTGGAAGCCCGTGTCACCAAGGTAAAAGAGGATGGCAAGCTGGATTTGAGCGTCCGGGAAAAGTCTTATCTTCAGATTGAGGAAGACGCAGAAAATATAATGCAGGTCATTGATGAATTTGCCGGAGTGCTGCCCTTTAATGACAGGGTTTCTCCGGAGATTATTAAAAGGGAATTTGGACTTAGCAAAAATGCTTTTAAGCGGGCCGTGGGACGTCTGCTCAGGCAGGGCAGGATCGAGATCACGGAGAACCGGATCATAAAACTGTGATGAGGGAAAATGACAGTTTAAATCAGGGAAACACTGATTAAGGAATAAAGAAAACAGGAGGACATCGATATGAAAACAGTAATTGCGACAGACAAGGCGCCGGCGGCTATCGGACCGTATTCACAGGCCATTGAGGTAAATGGTATTGTGTATACTTCCGGACAGATTCCGGTGGATCCGGCTACGGGAGAAATTCCCCGGGGCGCTGCGGCCCAGGCAGAGCAGGCGTTCACCAATGTGGCAAACTTGCTGGCGGCGGCAGGCACTTCCATGGAGAATGTGATCAAAACCACGGTGTTTATTAAAAATATGGATGATTTTGCGGTCATCAACGAGATTTACGCAAAACACTTCCCATCACCGTACCCATCCAGAAGCTGTGTGGAAGTAGCCAGACTTCCAAAGGATGTGCTGCTGGAGGTGGAGGCAATTGCGGCAAAGTAACCAGCGCGCCCCAGAATCCTGAATAATGCACAAAAAGAAAAACCAAAAATTGTGCATAATAAATAAAATGCTGAAAAAGAAATCGGTACTTGATTTTCCAGAATTTCGGGCTTATAGTGTAGCCGTAGAAAAGAAGAGAAGAGAGGAGAATAAGAAGATGAAAGTGCAGAATATTACGAATATCGAAGGTTTCTTTAAGACAGTGGACGCATGCAAAGGAAAGATTGAGCTGGTCACCGGCGAAGGAGACAGACTGAATTTGAAGTCAAAACTGAGCCAGTACGTATCCATGGCAAATATTTTTTCTAACGGAGAGATTCCGGAACTGGAGATCATCGCTTACGAAAAAGAAGACGTTGACCGCATGATTGAATTTATGATGAATAATTAAAGAATAAAGTTCCATTATATGCCTTTTGGTACGACTAAGGAAGTCGTCCCAAAA
>CACYXH010000154.1 GCA_902778245.1 uncultured Lachnospiraceae bacterium
CCAGAAGTCTGCGTTAGGTTCCGATACGGCACGATCGGGAAGGTGTTTTCACCGAAATCAAAGTGCGGTTAGCACCTCCCACAATGTGCCGTCTGACACGCTTACGGTGTCAATAAAGTTACTGGAAATGAATTTTCCATCTGTACCCTGCGCATAGCTCAAGAACTCTTCCATGCCATAGTCAAACTCATGGTTGCCCGGAACCAGGATATCATAGCCGATCTTCGCCATCAGATCCATAGCATCCTTGCCGCTCGATTCAGTAGTAACTACCGATCCCTGGATTGCGTCGCCAAGGTCTACCGTAGTAACCTTATCCGTGATCTCGGATACTTCCGCTTTCACAGCTGCCAGTCCGGCATAGCCAAGGCTCGTATCAGACCCGGAAAAATTCTTGTCGGAGCTGATACCTCCGTGAACATCATTGTCATACAGAACTACGATATCGTTTTCTTCGATCCCCATGTCTGCCAAAGTACCGGTAACAGGATCGCCCAAAGTCACACTATACTCAATGTCAGCTTCTGTCTCAGTCTCGGTGGCTACCTCTGTTTCAGTTAATTCTTCTGTGGCTTCCTCTGTAGCCGCTTCCGTCGCTGCTTCTTTTACCGCTTCCGTTTCTGTTTCCGTCTCAGCCTCAGTCTCCACTTCCGTCGCTACTTCTTTTACCGCTTCCGTTGCCTTCTCAGCCTTAGTAGCCGCCAGTTCTGTAACTGCTTCTGTCACTGCTTCTGTCACAGCCTCTATCCGATGAGATCCATCCATTAGATTTCCGGCGTTGTACTCATAAAAAGTGTCTGGTTCTTTATTAATATTTCGCGCCTGATGGATAAAAATAACAGCACCCACAGTCAGCGAAAGACTTGCACCTACAACAAATGGCCATATCTTACTCTTAACCTCTAGGTCTTCCCCCCAGCCAGCCTTCTCCAGCGCATCCTGAAACTCTTTCATAGTCTGATAGCGCTCTCCGGTCTGTATGGTCATTCCCTTCAGTAATACTTCTTCCACTTTTTTACCAATTGGAACCCCTAACTGCGTCGGAGTCTTAAATTTATCCGGCTCCGCCACCCTCGCATTCGCACTTAAAGGAGGTTGTCCGCAGATACAAAAATAAATCGTAGCTGCCATGGCATACACATCCGTCCACGCCCCCTGATTGGAAGCGCCGGCTATCTGCTCAATCGGTGTATATCCATCCTTTTTTAATACGATTGCGCTCTTTGGGTCATCTTCTGAGCGGATCTCCTGACCTGCTCCTCCGAAATCAAACAGTTTTACTGTTCCGCTGGCTATGCCCTTATCCAGCACCTTCATATTGTCCGGACTGATGTCTCGATGGATAATGTTCCTGTCGTGTACATACTGCAGAGATGTCATGATTGGGTTAAGTTTTTCCCTGGTTTCTTTTACCGAAAGTTTCCCACCCTGTTCTTTTACATATTCTTTCAATGTCATGCCGGAAAGATATTCCATAACTATGTATGCTGTATTAAATTCCGTAAAGAAATCCAAAACACGGACAATTCCCGGCAAATCTGATAATGATGCAAGTGTTTTTGCCTCATTTTCAAATTTCTCACGACTTATCTTATATATCTTCTCCTTGGGGATGTCGGAACAGGCAATGGTAACGTGGCTGGATTCCGCCACATTCCGGTACATGATATTCTGAATAAAATATTCTTTTATCGCTACCGGATGTTCCAGCATCAGATCCAATGCCATATAGGTAATTCCAAATCCACCCATACCAAGGACTTTTCCAAGCAGATATTTTCCGTTCAGAATCGTGTAAGGAGGAAGAACATACTGAGGGATTACATATGTTTGAGAATCAAACCCGCAGTGCGGGCATACGCTTTCGCCCTCGGATTTTTCCTTCATACAGTTGATGCATATGTTTTTGAAATCCATAATTCTCTCTCCCTAGATGCCTTTAACATAGAAGCACGTTGAAACACTCTTATCTTCGTTATAAATATCAATTTTGTGCCATTTACCATCATACGAATTTATCTTTATGTTAAGCAACATCCCTACCCATGAAACGTCCAGACCGTTGCTATCATATTCCGCAGTTAATTCATCAAGATTAGTATCTATATAAATCATTCTGCTTTCCCCGATTGTGATATACTTACGATTTGTGCCTGAAATATTTATATAATAGTCATTAATGCTTTCCTATTTGTCTTCCGTTTCTTCTTCCATAGCATCAAGTGCCTGTAATGTATATTTGGCTGCTGCACTTCCTAATTCAGCAGCTCGCTCAAAATACTCCCTGGCCTTTTCTAAATCCTGCTCGACTCCTTTTCCCCTCATATACATAAAACCCAGACCATTCATTGCCTTTGAATTTCCCAAAGTTGCCGCCTGCTCATAATATTCCAGCGCTTTCTGATAATCCTTTTGGCTTCCATAGCGATACTTGTAACCTAACTTGTACAATTCCTCTGCTGTTTCCTCCACGGTTTCTGTTATTTCTTCCGTTTCCGGTTCTTCCTCCATAGCATCTAAAACTTTTAAATTATTCTTTGCGCCAACATGCCCTAATTCTGCGGCTCGCTCAAAATACTCCCTGGCCTTTTCTAAATCCTGCTCGACTCCTTCTCCCTTCATATACATAAGCCCAAGACCATTCATTGCAAATGGATTCCCAAGAGTTGCCGCCTGCTCATAATATTCCAGCGCTTTCTGATAGTCCTTTGCCTCCCCATAGGTATACTTGTAACCTAACTTGTACAATTCCTCTGCGGTTTCCTCCACGGCTTCTGTCACTTTCTCAGTCTCTTTTTTTTCCTCCTGAACTGAACTTATCACTGTATTTACAGGTACATATCCTAACTCACCCAAAATATATACCTTATACCAACCATCATTCTCTCTCTCCATATAGTCAAGTGTTTTTTTCAGTAAAATCAATACTTCTTTGAGTCCTCATAATGAATGATGCTAAGGTTATGGAGTGATCTTTACCTCATAC
>CACYXH010000155.1 GCA_902778245.1 uncultured Lachnospiraceae bacterium
GGAAATTGCCGCAGGGGGCGCACCAGATCATTGCGGACATCTATCAGGAGGAAGAGACAGCCAGGAAGCTCAAAGACCTGACCTTTGACGTGGTCTGTGAGTTTATCGGCTTTGGGGCAGCGGATGTGGAGCGGGATTACCGCCTGTTTCGGGACAAAACGAAGCAGTATATTTTCACAAGCTCCGCGTCGGCCTATCACAAACCGGCGGCAAATTATATCGTGACGGAGGGAACTGCGCTGGCAAACCCATATTGGCAGTACTCCAGGGACAAGATTGCCTGCGAACAATTTCTGATGGAGAAATACAGGACCGAGGGGTTTCCGGTGACCATCGTGCGGCCGTCCCACACTTATGATGAGAAACGTATTCCAGTGGGACTTCACGGAAAGAACGGCTCCTGGCAGGTCATTAAGAGAATGCTGGAGGGAAAGCCGGTGATCATTCCTGGAGACGGGACTTCCCTCTGGACGGTCACGTTTAACCGGGATTTTGCCTTGGGATATACGGGGCTGATGGGAAACTGCCACGCCATCGGCGAGGTATTTCAGATTACCGGGGACGAGACGTTGACCTGGAACCAGATTTACGAGACCATCGCGGATGCTCTTGGGGTGAAACTAAATGCAGTGCATGTGGCCAGCGAATTTTTGGCGCAGGCCGGGAAAAACTATGGGTATGACTTTGTGGGAAGTCTGCTGGGAGATAAAGCGGTATCGGTGGTTTTTGACAACAGCAAGCTGAAGCGTACCGTGCCGGATATGAGAACCACGGTGCGTTTTGACCAGGGAGTCCGCAGGGCGGTGGACTACGTTCTGGCTCATCCGCAGGAGTGCCAGCAGGAGGATCCGGAGTTTGACCGGTGGTGTGACCTCGTGATCGCTGCGCAGGAGAATGCCCTGCGAAGCTGCCTGCCCCATAACGAAAAATGAGAGGAGATCGATAACATGAAATTTCAGGAAATGCCTTACGAGCGCGTAGATATTGAACAGATAAAGCGGGATTTTGCGCAGCTGGAGAAAGATTTTGACGCGGCATCCTCCGGCGAGGAGCAGTTTGCCGTACATCAGAGATATTATAAGCTGACAGACCATGCGGCGACTCAGATGACCCTGGCCAGCATCCGCCATGATATTGATGTGACGGATGAATTCTACAGCGCAGAGAAAGACTACTACGACGAGGTGACACCGGTTTTCCAGAATCTGGCAGTAAGCTATCAAAAGAAGCTGTATGAGTCTAAGTTCCGTCCGTATCTGGAGGAGAAGATCGGACCGGTGGCATTTAAAAACATGGAACTTGCTATGCGGTCGGTAGATCCTAAGCTGGTGACGCTGATGCAGGAGGAGAACGCCCTGCAGACCCGCTATAATAAAATCCTGGCGTCCGCCAAGATCGACTGGAACGGGGAGACGCTGAATCTGTCTTTGATGACGCCGTATCTGCGAAATCCGGACCGGGCCGTGCGCGCAAAGGCCTGGGAGAAATACTCCGGGTTCTTTGTGGAAAATGAGGAAGAGATTGAAGACATCTATGATAAACTGGTGAAAAACCGTACCGCTCAGGCAAACGCTCTGGGACAGGAGAATTACCTGACCCTGGGGTACGACCGCATGATGCGCAATTGCTATGACCGGGATATGATCATTGAATTCCGCAAACAGGTGAAAAGAGATCTGGTGCCCTTCGCGGAGAAACTTCACGAACGCAGAAGAGCCCGCATCGGCGTGGAGAAACTTTCCTACATTGACGAGGGCGTTTATTTTCCGCAGGGGAACCCTGCGCCGGTGGGAACCCCGGAGGAAATCCTGGCAGCCGGACGCAAAATGTACCGGGAACTTTCTTCCGAGACCGGAGAATTCATGGATTTCATGTGCGACAACGATCTGTTTGATGTGCTGGGCCGCAAGACGAAAAAGACCGGCGGCTACATGACCTATCTGCCAGATTACAACGCGCCGTTCATCTTTGCGAACTTCAATGGAACCAGCGGAGATGTGGATGTGATCACTCACGAGTGCGGCCATGCGTTCCAGGGCTACCTGTCCGGACAGGATCCCATTCGGGAACATGCGGATATTACCATGGAGACGGCGGAGACCCACTCCATGTCAATGGAATATTTCACAGAACCCTGGATGAACTATTTCTTCGGGGATCGCGCAAAAGATTATGTAGATATGCATTTTGAAGATTCGGTAATTTTTGTGCCTTACGGAACCATGGTAGATGAGTTCCAGGATATTGTTTACAGCCATCCCGGACTTACACCGGCGCAGCGCAACCAGGCATGGCGCGATCTGGAACGTCAGTACAAACCGCACCTGGATTACAGCGGAAACGACTATTTTGAGCGGGGCGGTTTCTGGCAGAAGCAGCACCATATCTTTGACTGCCCGCTGTACTATATTGATTATTGCATCGCTTCCGTGGACGCTTTGCAGTACAAAAACTGGATGGACCGGGACTACAAGGAAGCGTGGGCCAGCTATCTTAAATTGTGCCGCCTCTCCGCATCCAAGTTCTTTACGCAGCTGCTTGGGGAAGTCGGGCTGGATAATCCCTTTGAGGATGGCTGCATCAGAAATATTGTCAGTGGATTGGAAAATAAGATTTAGATATAAAGGATATAGAACATGATGGGAACAGGGCATGAGAGGGCGAAAAAACATTCCGGAAAAAGAGCGTATTTAAATAATTTTGAGTGGCGGGAAGACGGAACCTATGTTTACACCGGCCAGTATCAGAATTGCCACTTGACCCCGGAGGCGTACCGGCGGGAGATGACAGTGCTGCTGCTGGCGGCGCTCATCTCCGTGGCCCTCTCATTTGCGGCAGGCTGTTTTACCGGTACCGGCATGGAAGGATGCTTCTATCTGCTTCTTCCCTACGCAGGCGGTCTGGTGGTCATGGTGCGGACGGCCTGGGCGCTGATCCAGATGCTTCATGCCGGCCCCCGGCTGCGCTCCTACATCTATGA
>CACYXH010000156.1 GCA_902778245.1 uncultured Lachnospiraceae bacterium
CATCGGTCTATATAATAAAACAGGTCTGTAAAACCATTGAGGTCGCCTCTGTAAAGGGATTGTAAAATTTGGGTGTTTTACAAAAACCTTACCTCATATTGATTTCAGCTTTTACAAACAAAAGCTATCCTCCTCTGTATAAAGGAGGCATAGACTATGAAAAACATATGGGCATATATTGAGAGAAAGAAATGGCATGCAGGTACAAAATATCGGGTTGCTTTACTGATCCTTGGAACACTATACGCACTTGTCGGTTTGGCAGTGTGGTTAATAATCAGGATCTGGGCATTATCGACCTGGGATTGGATGGTTTGCTTTATTGGGTATCCTATTGTTATTTCATGGTTTGTTGTTTTCCTCTATTCTTGTAACCATGATTTTCATGATGGCAGACGCTGCAGATAACGAGGATACAAAACAAAGACCAGACAGCTTTTCTGACGAGCTGCCTGGTCTTTGTTATTCTTGTTTCTGTTTATCAGGAATGCAGCCGATCCCATCAAGGATTACAGTAGGCTGATAAGCAAATGCTTTTACTGTCTCTCTGTCCGAGACTCCGGATAATACAAGCACCGTATCAACACCGCTTTCTGTACCTGCAATGATATCGGTATCCATACGGTCTCCGATGATAACCGCTTCTTCGGAATGACATCCAAGAAGTCGAAGACCTGTCCTCATCATAAGAGGATTTGGTTTGCCGCAGAAATAGGCTTGCTTTCCAGTAGCCATTTCCACAGGTGCGATCAATGCCCGACAGGCAGGTGCGATTCCATTTTCGATATTTCCTGACACATCGGAGTTCGCGCCAATCAGCTTCGCCCCACCTAACACCAAATTGACCGCTTTGGTTAGTGTTTCCAGAGAATAGTTTCTGCCTTCACCAATGACCACATAATCTGGATTTATATCGTTCATTGTGATTCCGGCATCGTACAATGCATTTAAGAGTCCAGTCTCACCGATTACAAATGCAGAACAGCCCGGTGCCTGGATCCGTAGAAATTCGGCTGTGGCCAGGGCGCTGGTATAAAAGTGTTCTTCCGGAACGTTTACTCCCAGACGTTCCAGCTTCTGATGCAGTTCTCGCGGAGTCATTCCACTGTTGTTGGTATTTCTGGAGCCAGTTGATAAACTCGACTGCTCCAGGAAGCAATCGGTTTCCATGATAGAGGACACCATCCATATCACAGATGAAGCCCTTTTTATTCTGAAAGTCAATACTCATATCTTACGCCTTTTCATTCACGTGATCATCAATCGAGAAGATGACCCACTCGGCAATATTTGTTGCGTGGTCTCCGATTCGTTCCAGATATTTGTTCACCATCAGAAGATCAGCCGCATGCTCTGCGTAATCAGCATTGTTCCGCATGACCTCAATCAGATCTGTTTTCACCTTCACAAACAGTTCATCAACAATATCATCATGCTCAATCACTTCCTGTGCTTTCTTCATATCCCTTTCCACGTAGGCCTGAACTGCCTGCATCAGCATCATGACAGTTTCAGCAGACATCTTTTTGATATGCTCTACATTCAAAAGATAGGGACTGTCAGCCATCATAATGGTCAATTCTGCGATATCTGCCGCCTGGTCGCCGATTCGTTCCATATCGGTCACCATCTTCATGGCCGCAGTGATCGTTCTTAAGTCTCTTGCAACCGGCTGCTGCTGGATCAGTAGTTGAAAGCAGATGTTTTCAATCTTCTTCTGCTCCTGATCAACCAGCTCATCGTCCTTCATGATCTGCTTTGCCTTATCTATATTCTGGCTGAAAAAAGCTTCAATGGTATCCTGAATCGCTTTCTGGATCATGTTGCCCATCAGGATCATTTCATTGTTCAGCTGCCTCAGCTGCTCATCAAACTTCAATCTCATGTATTATATCTCCTTTAGCCGAATCTTCCTGTGATATAATCTTCTGTTCGTTTATCCTGCGGATAAGAGAAAATCTGTTTTGTGTCCCCGAATTCAATGAGTTCTCCCAGCAGGAAAAACGCCGTATCATCTGCAACACGCACCGCCTGCTGCATGTTATGGGTCACGATCACTACAGTGTATTTCTTTTTCAATTCCTCCATAAGATCCTCGATCTTGGATGTTGAGATTGGATCCAGTGCGGAGGTCGGCTCATCCATCAGCAGTACTTCCGGCTGAACAGCCAATGCTCTTGCAATGCAGATTCGCTGCTGCTGGCCTCCAGACAATCCAAGCGCAGATTTTTTAAGTCGATCTTTCACCTCATCAAAAATTGCGGCACCTCGCAGACTTTCTTCTACGATCTGATCCAGTTTTCTTTTATCTCGGATTCCATGCACGCGCGGACCGTAAGCGACATTATCATAAATGCTCATTGGGAAAGGGTTTGGCTGCTGAAATACCATACCGATCTTTTTTCTCAGTATCGTGGTATCAACGCCGGGACCATAAATATTCTCTCCATCAAGAAGCACTGTTCCTTCAATTCGCACATTATCAACAAGGTCATTCATTCTGTTCAAGGTCTTGAGAAAGGTAGACTTACCACAGCCTGAAGGACCGATAAAAGCTGTAACAGCGTTTGGACGAATCTCCATATTGACACCCTTTAATGCGTGATTTTCTCCATAATACAAATGAAGATCCTTCACGCTGATTTTTGTTTTCTGTTCCATTATTTTTTCCTCGTCACATCAAATTTTGCAGCCAGCCTCTTTGTCCCCAAATTGATTAGGAATACCAGAACCAGTAGTACGACTGCAATTCCAAATGCAGTGTCAAAATCACCCTCGCTGGTTGCGGAAAGATAAAGCTGGATCGTCATGGTTCCACCAGATTGAAAAATCTTCGGGAATAAAGCAGCAAGTGCTTTTGGCAGAGTCTTTGCGCTTCCTGCAGTAAATAAAAGTGCTGCTGATTCTCCGACAATTCGCCCAATAGCCAAAATTACACCGGTAATAATTCCCGGCATGGAGGAGGGCAATAAAATCGTCCGAATGGTATACCATTTGCCCGCACCTAGACCTACTGCACCATGTCTGTAGCTATTTGGTACAGTCTTTAAGGCTTCCTGTGTATTTCTGGTAATGAGTGGCAGCACCATCAGGATCAGTGTCAACGCTCCAGTAAGAAGAGAATATCCAAGGCCCAGTGTCTGCCCGAAAAACATCATTCCAAACAGGCCAAAAATAATAGAAGGAATACCGGACAGGGTTTCTGTTGCAAACTCAATCAGACTGACCAGTTTACCGGGTTTCGCATATTCGTTCAGATAGATCGCAGCTCCCACACCTACAGGGGTTGCGATTACCATAGTCAGCAGAACGATCAGGATCGTATTTACAATATTGCCGGCTATACCTACGGTACCTTTTCGAACAGAGGTAACGGTGGTCAAAAATCCCCAGTTAATGCTGCTGACGCCTCGGATCAATACATAGATAATAATCCCCGCAAGCAGCAGAACTGCAAAGGCAGCACAAAGATAGATCAGAGAATACAGAACCAGATCCATCGGTCTTTTTCTTCTCTGAGAAAGAGTGCATTCACTGTGATTATTCATTTTCCGTAGCCCCCTTTCGCAATTTCTGCAGCAGCAGATTGATGATCATAATGAACAGATAAAGAACCAATCCTACAGAAAAGAGAACCTGTCTGTGTGTTCCTTCTGCATAGCCCATCTCGCTGACAAGCTGCGTGGTCAAAAATCGTACAGAGTTAAATGGCAGAGGCAGATTGACCGAACCGCCTGCTACCATGTTGATCGCCATGGCCTCTCCAAGTGCACGTCCGATTCCAAGTACGCTTCCCGTCATGATACCTGATTTTGCTGCCGGAATCGTCACCTTAAATATTGTCTGGATCTTACTGGCACCAAGTGCCAGAGAGGCTGCTCTCAGATCCTTTGAAACCGAACGAATCGATGAAGCGCTGACATTAACCACTGTCGGAAACTACTGCGGAAAGCATATTGGAACCACCTGTGAACTGGTGCGTTTTGGAACCGGCAAAAATCAGTTTCTCCAGTTTAAACATAACCGGATTCAGAAGCATAAGTCCCAAAAGGCCGTAAATTACAGATGGAATTGCTGCCAGCAGTTCAACAGCAGGCTGAACTACAGCTGCCAGTTTTTTGTTTGATATCTCTGTCAGAAATACTGCAGTAAACAGGCCTACAGGAACACCGATCAGTACACTGGCCCCGGTTCCCACAATGGAGGACAGGATGATGTATAGAATTCCGTAAGAGGCATTCGATGCAGTCGGTTTCCAAAGCGTTCCGAATAAAAGCTCAGACACTCCGACATTGGCGAATGCCGGAGTGCCCTTTGCAACCATATAGATCGTAATGGAACAAACTGCAAAGACGGCAAGCACTGCACACAGTGTAAATACAATTTTTGCTGCAGTTTCGATAGTATTTATCTTTGCTTTGTTTGTCATAAGCGTCTCTCCCTTACTGAGGAAGGATCAGTCCAAGATCAGTAATGACAGCCTTGCCCTCTTCTGATGCGATATAAGCAAACCAAGTCTGCACTAATTCGTTCTGCTCTGCGATTTCTCCCATGGTTGCCATAACAAACGGTCTGGAGAGAAGATACTCGCCTGCAAGAATACTTTCTTCGGTTGCCGGAGCACCATTCAGGGATACTGCGGTTACTGTATCATCTACCACATCCAGAGATACATAACCGATTGCACCCGGAGTAGAGGCAACTTTTGCCAGCACTGCGCCGGTGGAATCCAGTTCCTGCGCATACTTACATGTATCCTCTACCTTAAGCAGTTCCTCAAAAGCGCTTCTGGTACCGGAACCTGCCTCGCGACCGATGACAACAATTGCCTCATCACTGCCGCCAAACTCGCTCCAGTTGGTAACATCTCCAGTATAAATGGATGCCAACTGTTCACTGGTAAGATCTGCCACGGTATTTGCCTTATCGGTGATCACTGCGATACCATCAATGGCAACAATGTTCTCTACAGCACCCTGTTCTTTTTCACCATCCTTAAGTCCACGGGATGCATTGCCAATGTCGATACTACCCTGAGTCAGAGACTCAATACCTGCGCCTGAACCGGTGTATTCCACAGTGACGGTAATGTCAGGATATGCTTCCATAAAGCTTTCGCTCATTGCTTCACACAGCTTTTCCATCGAGGTAGAACCTGCAATGGAAATTTTACCTGTCAGGGATGCATTTGAATCTGCGGATTTACCACATCCGGCAAGTGAGCTGACCATCATGACGATTGCCACTCCAATAGCCAATGTTTTCATAATTTTACGTTTCATTTCGAACCTCCTGTGATTCGTCTAATATTTGTTGACCTCTTGATCACAGTTGGAATTGTAGAAGTTCGTTGTAAAA
>CACYXH010000157.1 GCA_902778245.1 uncultured Lachnospiraceae bacterium
CAACAGATCCGTTAATCTGGGATTTCGGGCGATACTTTCGTGAGTTATCCATAGAAAAACTAAGTCTTTATCCAGAAGCCAGGGCAATGCTGCTTGCCATTCGGGCAGCCGGAAAAAGGGTATGGCTTCTGTCCAATGCCCAGCGGGTATTCACAGGACCTGAACTCCAAAAGCTGGGCATCGATGATTGCTTTAACGGCATCTATATCTCCTCCGATTACGACTGCAAAAAACAGATCCTCGATTTTTCAATATCTTACTGAAAGAGCAGGGCATTGATCCTGCACATGCAATCATGATCGGAAACGATGGAAACTGTGATATCGCAGGTGCACGTCAGGTCGGCCTTCATAGCTTTCAGAACCGGACATGAAAATGGTGAAGAAAATTCTGTTGGAAGAGAATGGATTACGGTGAAATGACCAAAATGCTATTTGTACTGCGTAGTTATTTTAGCAGAATTACGGAGCTCCCTAAGAAATAATTGTTTTCCTGCGTAGTTGTACTCAAATGAACCCCTTGGAATTACCCAGGAAAATAATCATTTTTCCTGAATCACCGTAATATATACAAGTGAACCCTTGGTAGATTACCCAGGATAAATCTGTTTTTCATTTATCATCCGTAAATGAATCCAAATTATTACGGATGATATGATAACACTAAGAAAATGATCCGTAATTACCTGCCTGTTTAGGAAGGGGAGAACACCAATCATGGTATGAATAAAAGTCATATGCTGTTTTGTCGCTGTACTAGAATTCCAGAATTTCGGAATTGTCCCAGTTGAGACGACCGTACTGAAGGGTGTTGACAAGGATCTCCTTCTTCAGTTCTTCAGTGAGTTTGGACTTGGTGACGCGCCAGCACCAGTTGCCGCTGTCGGTACCTGGTACGTTGTTGCGGGCCTTGTTGTCCAGTCCCAGGTAATCCTGGATTGGGATGACACAGGTGTCTGCGGTTGAGCGGAGTGCCATGGCTACGAAGCTCTTGTAGATCTTATCGTCCGGAGTGTAGAAGTCGTTCAGATAATTGCGAACCAGGTGGTGCATCTCTTCGTCTAAGCCCTGGTACCAGCCAACGATGGTCTCGTTGTCATGGGTTCCGGTGTATACGACGCAATTGTGGCCGTAATTGTGTGGCAGATAGTCATTGCCGTATCCGATGTCACCCTTATCAAAGCCAAACTGCAGAACCTTCATATTTGGATAACCGGTTTCATTTACCAGCTGGCGAACAGTGTTGGTCATGAGACCAAGATCCTCCGCTACAACCTGCTTGCGGCCCAGACGCCATTCGATGGTGCGGAAGAAATCCATGCCAGGTCCTTTTTCCCAGTGACCATCTGCTGCAGAATTGCTGCCGTAAGGTACGGAGAAGTACTCGTCAAATGCACGGAAATGGTCGATACGAACCACATCATACATCTGAAACATATACCAGAGACGGGAAGACCACCACTCGTAGCCGGTGCTTCTGTGATAATCCCAGTTGTAAAGGGTGTTCCACCAAACCTGTCCATCTGCAGCGAATGCATCAGGAGGGCAGCCGGCGGTTGCTGTTGGCACATGATACTCATCTAACTGGAAAAGCTCCGGATGAGCCCATACATCGGTACTGTTGACAGATACATAGATCGGGATGTCACCGATGATCTGGATATGGCGGCTGTTGGCATAGGCCTTCAGCTTAGTCCACTGCTGCGTGAACTTGAACTGCATGTATTTCTGGAATTCGGTTTCAAAGTAGAGCTCGCGGTTGTAATAATCAACAGCAAAATCCCAGTGCATGCGGATATCCTCCGGCCATTCCATCCAGGTCTTGCCCTCGAAGAAATCGTGAAGCGCCATGAAAAGAGCATAGTCATTTAACCACCAGCCATTGTTGGTTAAGAACTCCTGATAAGCAGGATCTTCATTTACGTGGCTTCTCTGGTAAGCCTTGCGAAGGATAGCATAACGATTGTCGTTTAATTTTTTATAATGAATGGTGCCAGGACGCTTGCCAAAATCACCGTTTTCCACCTCAGATGCCGTCAGCACACCTTCCTCCACCAGCACATCCAGACTGATGAAATATGGGTTGCCTGCGAATGCTGAATAGGACTGATAAGGTGAGTTGTCGGACTTGCCAAAGCTGGTAGGACTGAGTGGCAGAATCTGCCAGTAGGTCTGGCCGGCCTCAGTCAGATAGTCAACAAAATCATAGGCAGCCTGATCAAAACATCCAATTCCATACTTGGATGGCAGACTGAAGATTGGCATTAAAACGCCTGCTTTACGGTTCATGGGTTCCCTCCTGGATTTGATAATCAAAAGTTACAGGAGGGTTCCACCGGTGCTCCGGCGTTCCCCGAACCCTCCTCACTACATACAATAAAGTAGCATAAACGAGGCTTGCAATCTTGCACGATATCCTCAGAAAATCACACAATCCTAGCATGATTTGAGCCAGAGGGTCGGTTCCGGTGGCACACTTTTTTTAATGAAAAATTAATAAATTGACCAGTTTATAAACAAATTATAAAGAAAAGGTGCCACCGGAACCGACCCCCTGGCCCGCCCACACATGGTGAACAAAATGCAAAATGATAAAATCATAACCAATTACGAAAACTACAGAGAGAACAAATCGCACGGAGAGCACAGCTACCCTTTCAGTATCTATTCCTGTGTTATTCCGGATCTCTTCTCAGAGGTCCTGCCCCACTGGCATGAGGAGATGGAGATCATATTAATTAAAGAAGGAAAGGGGATTGTGAGTGTGGATTTTGAGAAGCGGGTGCTGACGGCACCGGCTATAATGTTCATTTTGCCCGGGCAGCTGCATGGCATATGCCAATACGAGAAGGAGAGGATGGAGTACGAGAATATCATTTTTCATCCAAGGCTGCTGCAATCCCATGATAATGACATATTTGATCAGCAGTATCTGACACCGCTTCTGGATGGGATGATACAGATGCCGACCTTCCTGGAAGAGGTGGATACGGGCTTTTCTTTGCTTTATGCACCCCTCAAGGAATGCGAGGAGACAGACAGTCCTCTTATGGTAAAAAGCCTTCTTTTTCTCTTGTGCAGCAGACTGCTGGAGCTTTATCCGGAGAGAACCGAAAGGGCAGCCAGAAGAGATGCCCTGGAACGGGTGAAGCCGGTGCTGGTTTACGTGCAGGATCATTATCAGGAGGTTATTACCGTGGCAGATGCGGCAGCACAGGTGGATTTCTCGGAGGCTCATTTCATGCGTTTCTTCAAGCAGACGCTGGGAATGTCCTTTGTCACTTATCTGAAAAATTATCGTCTGGCGAAAGCGGAGGAGATGCTGCGGACAAGGGATGCCAGCGTGCTGGACATCGCGCAGGACAATGGCTTCCCAAACGTGTCATATTTCATCAGAGAATTCAAGGCTAGGTATGGGATGACGCCACTGAAGTATCGAAGCAGGTAAGGGAAGAACAATAATCTGGTCATATGACGATGATTTGTTGTCGTTTTCGCCGTCTGGATTTTGGGAAAACAATACTTGCTGGAATTTGCCCTTAAAGAGAAGGTGATTGAGGAATTCATTGTGTTTTCCCTTCTGTATCTCACTAAAACAACAAGTTATCAGCTGATGATATGGAAAAGATAGCAACTTTGGATAAAGAACAGAGTGCATTGCAGCAGCTCTGGCAGAAGCGTTTGGATGTGGTGTAAATGACCTTCCGCTTCATTTCGTGCTTTCCTGGTATGAACAGAAAGCCGTATGTATTCTGCTGACGCTTTTGCATCTCGGTATTAAGAATATTCACCTTGGACCGAGTCTTCCGGCGTTTATTTCGGAGAATATCCTGAAGTTCTTAGTCGAAAACTATGGCATTGCACCTATCAGTACACCGGAAGCTGACATGGCGAAGTTTATCGGATGACAGGAGGCCTGTATGTTATATGATCCACAAAACTGTCCTTGCCTGAATGTTGATTGTGATTTATATATGAACTGTGAGGAGTGTATAAATCGACATCATTCCTCGCGGAAGTATCCACTTACAGCTTGCGAGATATGCAAGCCGGAAGGCTGTGAGAAAGCAGATCCACGTGGATTTAGAAAGGAAAAGGATAAATGAGACAAAAGAACAGAGAAGTATCTAATCGTGAAGAACTATTGGAGATCATGCGCAGATGTGATGTTTGCAGGCTGGCATTGAATAATGAGGGCTACCCTTATATTGTACCGATGAATTTCGGATTATCAGTTGATGAAGATAAGATTTCACTGATCTTTCACAGTGCATTAGAAGGAATGAAGCTGGACCTTATTCGCAAGGATAACCGCGCATCTTTTGAGATGGATGGAAAGCATCAGCTTCAGTATTTTGAGGAGCAGGGTTACTGTACCATGGCTTATGAAAGTGTCATTGGCAGTGGCACAATTCGTTTTCTGAGTGATAAAGAGAAGGAACAGGCACTGCGAGCACTTATGGATCAATATCATCCTGGGAAAAATGCTTATTTTAATCCGGCAGCAATCTCCAGAACGGCGGTTTATGTTCTTGAAGTTGAGAGTATTACCGGAAAAAGGAAGCTGCCAAAGTGATACTGCGGCGTTACAATACGAAATTTTAGTTTACTCTCTCGATGGTAGTTGCCGGTACGGCAATAAGTAAAAATACCGAGTACTGTGGGGGTGTGATCCCATAGTACTCGGTATTTTATTTCATTTTCGCCAATCCATTAGTGACAGTGCTCATTGTTCAGTCTCTACTGTTTTATGAACACTGCCCTAA
>CACYXH010000158.1 GCA_902778245.1 uncultured Lachnospiraceae bacterium
CTCTTGCAGGCCATGGTCGCCAGCTTTTCATTTAGGAAATCAGCGGAAGGCTTCCCGGTAGTATCGGACAGACTGTCCAGCATATCAATAAATAAACTTTTTTCCGTAAAACCGAACAGGTTGTCCGGCACGGCACGGATGGAATACTCCCTTCCACCGAAGGGTTCGATCTCAAATCCCACTAGCTGGAAGATATCCATGTATTTCTTCAGAAGTTCCTCCTCCTGCATGGAAAGAGTCAGGATGATCGGCGGACTGAGCTGCTGGCTGGTGAATTCTTTCGTCTTCAGTGATGCAGTCAACCGCTCATACATCACCTTTTCGTGTGCTGCATGCTGATCGATGATATAGAGATTATCCCGGAACTGTACCATCCAGTAGGTGTCAAAAATCTGCCCGATCAGCTTATGCTCCGGCACATTTTCCCTGGATAACAGTTTTTCATCGAAGAGATTCTGCTGTTCGAATTTCTCCGTTATTATCGGCTGCTTGACCGGCTGCCTGGCAGGTTCTTTCCGCATCGTTTGCGGCGGTATATTCTCCACCGAAGCGGGCGAAACTGCTGCCGTCTGACGCAGATCCGGCACGGTTCTCTCCCCGCTTTGTCTTTGCGGCAGATCCGGCACGGTCCGCTCTGCGTTTTGTCTTTGGGGATACTTCGGCTGATAGGGACTCTTTGATTCTGAGAGCAGATCCCGCCGCAGCCGTTCAAACGGTTCCGGATAAGATAGCTTCTTCCGGGCAGCATCCTCGGCTGTTTTCGCCTCTTGCTCTTCCTTTGCAGTTTCTTTTGAGGAAGATACGGATACCTTCGGAATCAGTTCCCGATGAGTCAGGGCTGCCTTTACCGTCTCATATACCATCTGATAGACGCCTGCGTTATCGGCGAAGCGAAGCTCCATCTTGGTGGGATGAACATTGATATCCAACATAGAGCCGTCCATGTCCAGGCATAATACCGTAAACGGATAACGATGCTGCATCATAAACGTCTTATAGCCTTCTTCGATAGCCTTGGCAATAATGCTGCTTTTTACATATCTCCCGTTCACAAAGTAGTTCTCAAAATTTCGGTTTCCACGGGAAATCACCGGTTTTCCGATAAATCCGGTCATGTGGATACCGCTTAGCTCGGTATCGATCTCGATCAGATTGGCTGCGATATCCCTGCCGTAAATATTGTAGATGATATCTTTTCGGTTGCAGTTTCCGGAAGTGTGAAGTTTTGTCTGCCCGTTATTGATAAATTTGAAAGAAATTTCCGGGTGTGACAGTGCCAGATGTTCCAACAGATCGCTGATATATCCCGCTTCCGTGGCAGAAGATTTCAGAAATTTTTTCCGAGCCGGGGTATTAAAGAAAATATTGCGCACCAGGAAGGTACTGCCCTCCGGAGCGCCGATCTCTTCCATTCCTTTTTCTTTACCGCCCTCGATCAGATAGCGTACTCCCGTCAAACTTCCGGCAGTCTTCGTGATCAATTCCACTTGGCAGACTGCCGCGATACTGGAAAGCGCCTCACCGCGAAAACCCAGGGAACCGATACTCAGCAAGTCCTCCACGCGCCGAATCTTGCTGGTGGCATGGCGCAGAAAAGCCGTTGGTACCTGATCCTTCGCGATTCCTTCCCCGTTGTCCGTGATGCGGATGAAAGAGATACCGCCCTCCTTAATTTCCACAGTAATGGCGTTGGAACCCGCGTCAATGGCATTTTCTACAAGCTCTTTCACGATCGAAGCAGGCCGTTCGATCACCTCACCCGCCGCAATCTTATCAATTGTTTCCTGTTCCAGCAAATTTATCTGCCCCATATTGTTTACTACCTTTCATTACGCGAAATCAGAAGCCATATAACATATTCAAATGAAGAGCTGGCAACGATTGCGATAACATAGAACGATTACCACCTGTTTTTTAATCGGTTCTGCAGTCGATAAATTGTATTCAGCGCATCAATAGGCGTCAGATTGCCTACATCGATCTCCTGCAGTTCCTTCAGGACATCCTCATCACTGGTGGTATCCAGCAGGGACATCTGATTCATGTCCACCTGGTCATATTTCTTCGGTTTCGATTTTTTCGGCGTATCTGCGGACATCTCCTGAACTTTTTCCGTAATGTCCGCGTCCGTCAGTTCCTGCACCAGTTCTTTGGCCCGTTCAATCACCGAATTTGGCACTCCGGCCAGCTTCGCTACCTGGATACCGTAACTTTTATCGGCTCCGCCCTTTACGATCTTACGCAGAAAGACAATATCATCGCCCTTTTCCTTTACGGCAATGCAGTAATTATTTACGCTGGAAAGTTTCCCTTCCAACTCTGTCAGCTCATGGTAATGGGTGGCGAACAGCGTCTTGGCTCCCAGGAGTTTCGGATTACTGATATGCTCCACCACCGCCCAGGCAATGCTCAGACCGTCAAAGGTGCTGGTACCCCGGCCAATCTCGTCTAAGATCAACAGACTGTCTTTGGTAGCGTTTCGCAAAATATTGGCTACCTCTGTCATCTCCACCATAAAGGTACTCTGTCCGCTGGCCAGATCATCCGAAGCTCCCACACGGGTGAATATACGGTCCACGAGACCGATCTTTGCGCTGTCCGCAGGGACAAAGCTGCCGATCTGCGCCATCAGAACGATCAGGGCTGACTGTCGCATATAAGTTGATTTTCCCGCCATATTTGGACCGGTGATGATGGAAATGCGATTTTTATGGTTATCGAGATAGGTATCATTGGCAATGAACATATCATTGTTGATCATTTGCTCCACCACGGGATGGCGGCCGTTTTTAATATCAATGACACCCCTGCGGTTGATGGATGGCCGCACATAATTATTCCGTTCTGCCACATAAGCAAGAGAGGCAAAAACATCAATTCCGGCCAGGGCACGGGCCGTATGCTGAATCCG
>CACYXH010000159.1 GCA_902778245.1 uncultured Lachnospiraceae bacterium
CTGACGTCAGCCAGGATCGAGGCCATGGCGGAGGGACTGCGCCAGATTGCCGGGCTGGAGGATCCTGTCGGGGAGATCCTTGGTATGAAACAGCGCCCCAATGGCCTGCTGATCGGACAGAAGAGGGTCCCTCTGGGAGTAGTTGGGATTATCTATGAATCCCGTCCCAATGTGACGGCGGATGCCTTCGGACTGTGCTTTAAAACCGGTAATGCGGTCATCCTGAAAGGCGGAAAGGAAGCGCTGTATTCAAACCAGGCGATCGTACAGACCATACAGACTGCGCTGGAGCAATGCGGTGTCACACCTTTCGCGGTTCAGTTGATCACTGCCACAGACCGCAGTGTCACGCAGGAATTTATGAAGCTTAATCAGTATGTGGATGTTCTGATCCCAAGAGGAGGAGCCGGACTGATACAGGCGGTTGTGAATAACAGCACCATACCGGTCATTGAAACCGGGACCGGAAACTGTCATATTTACGTGGATGAATCCGCGGATCTTGACATGGCCGTGGATATTATCAATAACGCGAAGACCCAGCGGATCAGCGTATGCAATGCCTGCGAATCGCTGGTGGTGCATGAGGCGGTGGAGTCAAAACTTCTGACGGCATTAAAGAAAAAGCTGGATGAACATGCGGTGCAGCTGCGTGGTGATGAAAAAGCCCGGGACGTTTTGCCGGATATCACCCCGGCCACAGAGGAAGACTGGGGAACTGAGTATCTGGACTATATCCTTTCCATTAAGACCGTATCCTCCATTGACGAGGCGATCGCCCATATTAACCGCTACAACACCGGACATTCGGAGGCCATTATCACCCAGAATTACGCGAACGCCCAGAAATTCCTGGATGAGATCGACGCTGCGGCAGTCTATGTAAACGCGTCTACCCGGTTCACTGACGGATTTGAGTTCGGATTCGGCGCAGAGATCGGAATCAGCACACAAAAGCTCCATGCCAGAGGGCCGATGGGGTTATTGGCTTTGACTACTACAAAATATATTATCTATGGCAACGGACAGATCCGGCCGTAGAGAGAGGCAATATACATGTTTGAACATATAGATTTTAGCAGCATTGATGTGACTGCTCCGCCTCCCGCACAGGAGCCGGAGCGGCAGTACTATTTTATTGCGAAGGCAAAGAAACTTCTTTCTGTAAAAAGTTCTGAAATCGGCCGCCCGCTGACGGCTATGGTCAAGACCTTCGGGTGCCAGATGAACGAGCGCGATTCTGAGAAACTGAGGGGGATTCTGGAAACGGTGGGTTATCAGCCCACAGACAGCGAGGAAGCCGATTTTGTCCTCTACAATACCTGTACGGTCCGGGAAAATGCCAACCTGAAAGTGTATGGAAGACTGGGGTATCTTGGCGGATTGAAAAAGAAAAATCCACACATGGTGATCGCTATGTGCGGCTGTATGATGCAGGAAGCAGAGGTAGTGGATAAGATACAGAAAAGCTACCGCTTCGTGAATCTGATCTTCGGCACACACAACATCTACAAATTTGCCGAGCTTCTGGTATCCGCCCTGGAAAATGACCGCATGATCATTGACATCTGGAAAGATACAGATAAAATCGTGGAAGATCTGCCTGCAAAGAGAACGTATTCCTTTAAATCAGGAGTAAATATCATGTTTGGCTGCAACAATTTCTGCAGTTACTGTATCGTTCCTTATGTCCGCGGCAGAGAGAGAAGCCGACGTCCCATCGACATTATCCGGGAAATTGAAGGGCTTGTGGCCGATGGAGTAGTGGAGGTCATGCTTTTGGGCCAGAACGTAAATTCTTACGGTAAAAATCTGGAAGAACCTGTCACTTTTGCCCAGCTTTTACAGGAAGTGGAAAAGGTCGACGGCCTGCAGCGCATTCGTTTCATGACTTCACACCCGAAGGATCTTTCTGACGATCTGATCCAGGTGATGAAAAACTCCTCAAAGATCTGTCATCATCTGCACTTACCGCTGCAATCCGGCAGCAGCAGACTCCTGAAGATCATGAACCGGAAATACGATAAAGAGAAATACCTGGAGGTGGCGGAAAAGCTGCGCCGGGAAATCCCGGATCTATCCTTAACCACAGATATCATTGTAGGTTTTCCGGGAGAAACAGAAGAGGATTTTCAGGAAACACTGGATGTGGTTAGAAGAGTCCGCTATGACAGCGCGTTTACCTTTATCTATTCCAAACGCACCGGAACACCGGCCGCTGTTATGGAGAACCAGGTTCCGGAGGAGATTATCAAAGACCGGTTTGAACGGCTGTTGGCCCTTGTACAGGAGATTGGCAGGGAAATGTCGTCCCGCCTGCAAGGCAAGACGCTGCCGGTTCTCGTAGAGCATGTAAACGAGCAGGATGATGCTCTTGTCACCGGCCGTCTGGAAAACAATCTGGTGGTTCATTTCCCTGGAGATTCCTCTATGATCGGAAAAACAGTGGATGTATACCTGAAAGAGTGTCACGGGTTCTACTATATCGGAGAACCGGCAGAATAATTTACGAAAGATTGAGGAAATAACATTGGCACAACTAACTCCCATGATGCAGCAGTACATGGAGACGAAGAAACAGTATCACGATTGTATCCTGTTTTACCGTCTGGGCGATTTCTATGAAATGTTTTTCGATGACGCCATTACTGCATCAAGAGAATTGGAAATAACATTGACCGGAAAAGACTGTGGATTGGAAGAGAGGGCTCCCATGTGCGGAGTTCCTTTTCATGCAGTGGATTCCTACTTGAATAAACTGGTATCCAAAGGGTATAAGGTAGCTATCTGCGAGCAGGTAGAAGACCCGAAACTTGCGAAAGGTCTGGTAAAACGGGAAGTTATACGTATTGTGACGCCTGGAACGAATCTGAATACCCAGGCGCTGGATGCTGATGGATGAGATCGTGCGCTACAGCCCGGCTGAGATCGTCTGCAATCAGTCCTTTGAGGTATGCGGCGTAGATCTGGAAGATATCAAGGGGAGGCTGGGAATCACTATCTTCACATTGGATGACTGGTATTTTGACGATGACCTTTGCCGCCGCGCTCTGGAGAGCCACTTCAAAGTATCTTACCTCACCGGTCTTGGTCTGGGAGACTATAGCTGCGGCTGTATCGCCGCCGGGTCTCTGCTGCAATATTTAAAAGAAACCCAAAAAACAGATCTCTCCAATTTGACAGGAATCACCCCCTATGTATCCGGGAAATTTATGATCCTGGACAGTTCCACCCGAAGGAATCTGGAACTGTGCGAGACGCTGAGAGAAAAGCAGAAGAGAGGTTCCCTGCTCTGGGTGCTGGATAAAACCAAAACGGCCATGGGGGCCCGTATGCTGCGCAGCTTTATTGAGCAGCCCCTGATCGAACAGGAGGAGATTGAGCGAAGATTGTCTGCCATCGAAGAATTGAATCAGAATGCCATTGTGAGGGAAGAACTGCGGGAATATCTAAACCCGGTATATGATCTGGAGCGGCTCATCAGCCGGATCAGTTACAAATCCGCAAATCCCAGGGATATGATCGCCTTTCAATCCTCCCTGGAGATGATACCTCATATCAAATATATTCTTGGCGGCTTGCAGGCTCCGCTGCTGCAGGAGATACATGGTGATCTTGATGAACTGCAGGATATTTGTGAATTGATCCAGCGGTCCATCGTGGATGAGCCACCTATCAGTATCCGGGAAGGAAACTTTATCAAAGAGGGCTATCATGAGGAAGTCGACCGTCTGCGCAAAGCAAAAACGGACGGGAAATCCTGGCTGGCCGATGTGGAGATAAAAGAACGGGAAAAAACAGGAATTAAGAATCTGAGGATCAAATACAACAAGGTATTCGGCTATTATCTGGAGGTTACCAATTCCTACAAGGATATGGTTCCGGATTATTATATGAGAAAACAAACCCTCACCAACGCGGAGCGATACATAACGCCCGAGTTGAAAGAACTGGAAGATGTGATTCTTGGCGCCGAAGACAAGCTGTATTCATTGGAATATAACCTGTTTTGCGAGGTGCGGGACAAAATCGCGGACAATATCCTTCGGATTCAGCATACGGCCCGTGCCCTGGCCGGAATTGATGTTTTTGCCTCTCTTGCTTATGTGGCAGAACGGAATAATTATGTGCGGCCATCCATCAAC
>CACYXH010000160.1 GCA_902778245.1 uncultured Lachnospiraceae bacterium
TCCATTACAGAATTTCTCCTTATTGCAATCAGAACATTTGTTCTGCACAACATTGTACCAGATACAGCAGATAAATACAAGCCTTAATTCACTTTTTCCCTTCCTCTGATCCAGATTCTCTTTCCAATAATCTTTTTATATGCTCATCCGCCCTCTTGCCGATCACTATACAGCAATACAATACCAATGAGGATAGGATTCCGGCTATTGCGATGCACACTTTCATCATCCGTTTCACCTCCAAAAATACATTTCTGTTATTCTCTGTATAATTGGAGGTTTTTATTGCAACAGTCACCTAAATCTACTGCTGCGCGATCACCACAGTACCATTTGTTCCATCAACGATAACCATATCCCCGTCTTTCAGTTTTTCTGTGGCATTGCCGGTTGCAAGAACCGCCGGTATCTTGTACTCCCTGGCTACAATGGCCGCATGGCTTAAGGTTCCGCCTGTATCAACGACTACGCCGGCCGCCAGTGTAAAAAGCGGCGTCCATTCCGGATCTGTGTAAGTACACACCAGAATTTCTCCTGCCTGAAGTTTGTCAAACTCCTCGGGACTCTTTATGACGCGTACACTGCCGACCGCCTTTCCCACGCTTCCGCTCACACCGGTAATATCGCTTCCGTCTGCAGCAAGCATCTTTGCAATGTTCCTGCTCCAGTACGCCTCCGCCAAAGGCCGCTTTCCTTTTCTCTTTTCGATCAGACCCCTGGCCTGGTCCGTAAGCGCGCCCGCCCGGCACACCTCAAAAAATTCATCCGCAAACAGATACAGCAGATCCTCATAACCTGTCTTCAATAAAGAAGACGCCTGTTGCAGCAGAAGCCTGCAATACGCAAACTCGGACTCCAAAAAGTACTGTGTCGCCTCTCTGATATAGTGGTAGTGTCTTACGGCCATTACCTTTTTTTTAAATTTCGGATATGCTTTATCTCCTATCGTCTTCTTCGCCTTTTCCATCAATGAAGCAAATTTTTTCTCGCTTTCCATCTGCCCCAATATGCGGGAATTTTCGCTTCGAAGCATTGTCCGGAGCGTTCCCAGGAATCGGTCAGGGTCTTCCTTCCAGGATTTGGATACAAAGCAATAGCAGTTAAAATCAGAGCGGTTTCCATACTTTTCCATAAACTTATCAAATTCAGCGCCAAGATCCTGGAAATCCCTTGTAATCTCCCCGTAGGTCAGCGTCATGACCGCAGAAAGCCAGGTCATATTGCTCCGAATATTCCGGGCAAGCCGGTCCATTTCCCGGTTGATATCCGCCGTCACATAGGAAAGCCCCTCCATCAGATCAAAGGAATTCAGCTTCTTGTCTATCTTTCCCAGGGTCTTATTCAGACTTATATTTTCTACAACCTGCGGAAAAATGGCGTAGCGGAACCTGGCATAAGCCGTATCCACAATGAGGCTGCGCATGCGGGAGAGGCTCTCTCCGATTTTCCGTATACCGAAATTTTCTTGCTCCTTCTCTTCCTCAAATCGTTTCTGACACTCTGTCAGCTTTTCCGCCGAGACCCGGATATTATAGGCACTGTCTCTCATCTGTTTTATTGCGCCCGGCAGATGGAAGATTTTTCCGGTAGGCTTCATGCCTCCCAGGGAAAAAGAGGATATACCGTCGTCATTGATCGGACACATTTCATTCATGCGAATGCCCATCTCTAAGATCAACACTTCTTTCTGCTTTCCTACCGCATCCCCAAAATCATGATCCAGCGGATAATACGGTTTGGGAAGTTTTTCGAGATTAAAAAGGACATTTTCCCGCATGCGTCCTCTGGCCGGCACCGCTTTGGGAAGTCCGGCAAAATCTTCATCGTCAAAGAGGATCTGGGATTCCTCTCCTGTCGTTGTAATGCTTCTGGCCTGCAGGATATAGATTATCCCGCCCCGGATCGCCCACTCAATATCCATAGGGTGCCCATAATGAGCCTCAATTTTCATAGCCTCAGAAACCAGCCGCCGGATGGAGACCGCGTCCAGCACCTGCTCTCTGCGCAGTTTCCCGGAAACAGACACCTTTTTTGTTCCCATCGCATCATAAATGATCTGAATCTCCTTGCTGCCGATCACAGACTTCTTCAACTTCCCGTTCCTGTCACAGATATACTCGTCAGGGCTTACGATTCCCGACACCACTGCCTCTCCGAGACCGTACGATGCATTGATCAGCACATCATCCGTATTTGCCGCCGGGTTTCTTGTAAAAAGTACTCCCGCGCTCTCACTCTCGATCATCTGCTGAATCACTACGGCAAGAGAAACCTTCTGTTTGTCATACCCTTGCACCTTGCGGTAGCTGATCGCCCGGTTTCCCCAGAGGGACGCATAGCACTCCTGCACTTTTTCCAGCAGCATCCTGGTCCCAACCACATTCAGGTAAGTCTCCTGCTGCCCGGCGAAACTGGCGTCCTCCAGGTCTTCCGCTGTGGCGGATGACCTGACTGCCACCCGGGCGTCCCCTCCAAGCGTTTCATAGAAAGATACGATCTGTTTTTTGATATCCTCAGGCAGTTTGCCTCTCCGGATCGCTTCCCTGATATTCGCTGAGGCGGCTTCGTCGCTTTCCGCAAATTCCATGATCTTTCCTGTGTCAATCTTATTTTCTGCCATGTATTTATCATAAGCCGCGGCACACAGCACTGCCCCCGGCGGAACGGGAATCCCCGCATTTGTCATTTCGCCTAGGTTCGCTCCTTTTCCTCCGGCTATTGCCACATCCTGCTTTTTGATTTCATCAAAGATCAAAATATATTTTTCCATTTTTAATTTCCTCCATCTGATTTCATATGTGTTTTCCATATCCTGGTTCCAATAAACAGTGAAAATGCCAGCGCCCCGATACTAGCCGCCGGTTTGCACCATACAAAGCCTTT
>CACYXH010000161.1 GCA_902778245.1 uncultured Lachnospiraceae bacterium
GAACAACTCTATTTTACCATAAACCAGTGAGGAGATGTTTCATTTTGTAACAAAAAGAATCCTGTATTTATGCGGGTTCTGGTGTTTCGCAAACATCTAGAACTCAGAGAATTGTAAGGAGAGACAGAACGGTATTCTTTACCGTTCTGTCTCCTGTTACTTCCCTCACAGAGATAGATGACTACTGAATTGCCTGCTACTCAGATTAGTATTCCGGGAACAGCAGCCCTGCGGAACTTGCATGATGATGTAATGGAAGGAACAGATGCTCCTATCTGTATGCATTATGGGCGTTTTTAATCAGTATTATGATTGCAATCTGCGAGATCCTCAAGGCGAACCGCGCCCAGAAAGATAACATGACAAGTCTGTGGTTGCAATATCTGTTGTACGAAAAGTATTCATTTTAAAACAGGACACGCCACAGTGAGCCCTGGTCATAATCCCGGTGGAGGACACTTCAAAATCAAATCGAATGTTGATAAACCATTGATAAAACTCATCCCAGATTAGCTGAATATGTGATAAAATCGGCCTTTCCGCTGCCTCGGTCACATACTGCCGTGAGAAGGGAAAAGGTTCACTTTCAAGAAACCTTTTTGAAAGGAAGTAGAAAGAAACAGCCGCCGCCCTCCTCTCTTTTATGTTGAGTCGCTTCATTCCGGTGGCCCTTCTGATGACTCCACTGATGGCTTTCGTATTTCAGCAGCAAAAAAGCCGAAACCCCTGATAAATACAAGGAATTTCGGCTTCTTTCAAGTAGCGGAAGGGAGACTTGAACTAAACATTTTTATGAGTCTGCCAGCTCCTGATTTTGACAAGATAACCGCCTTTCTCCTTTCCCGAATTATAGTTTTGTAGCTCTTTCCAGTTCCTTCATCACCTGATCTGCCCTGCGTATTATTTAAGGTGATGACTTGGGTGATGACTTTTACAATACCTCATAATCAGAAAAGCTGAAAGCCCTGATAAATACTGGACTTTCAGCTTTTTTTGACCAGGGGATGAGAGAATCGAACTCCCACCAAAGGTTTTGGAGACCCCTATCATACCATTTGACCAATCCCCTGTGTGACTCAAAGCACCATATATTTATACGTTTGTCAACTGCCTCGCGAGATTTTTGTCAGAAACTTTTTATTGGGGCGACATGGATCTCCAGAATATTTTTATGCGTCTCTCCAATTCCTCCCTGGTCTTTTCAATGTCAAGACCGTCTTCCTCCACAACGATATCCGCATACCTTTCGTAGAGAGGCGTCCGTTCCTGATATAAATCCTGCAAAGTTTGCCCTTCCCTCAGCACTACACCTCGGTCTTTCAGGTTGTGCAGACGAAGTTTCAGCGCGTCATAGGAGAGTTTCAGATAAACGACTGTGCCGATGGATTTCAAATGTTCCATCGCCTCCACCCCATATACTACGCTTCCTCCGGTAGAAATAATGGAACGGTCTGCATGAATCGAGGAATTCACCTGATTTTCAATCTGTAGAAACCCATCTATTCCATCCTGTGCAATGATCTCTGAGAGCAGCCTGTTTTCCTGCTGCTGGATCACCAGATCTGCGTCTACAAACTGAAACCCAAGCTGTTTGGCAGCAATGACTCCAATGGTGCTTTTTCCTACACCGGGCATTCCGATTAAAATTATATTATTCTTCATATGTTTGCGTTTGTTCTTCCCTCTTCCTCGTACGGATCGATCAAGTCATCACCTGAATCAGATCCCGCACGGTTCTGACGCCTTTTACTGTAATCCCGTCTGCCTTGCCTACCGATTTTCGGCAAACCTCCGGCAAAATGACCGTGTCAAAGCCCAGCTTCTTAGCCTCCATGACACGCTGCTTCGCCATGCTCACGGCACGGATCTCTCCGCTCAGTCCTACTTCACCAAATACTATGGTCTTTTCATCGATGATGATGTCTTTATAGCTGGAGATCAGAGCCATCACGATTCCAAGATCCACGGCGGGTTCTTTCATACGGATACCCCCTGCGATATTTACATAGGCGTCGCAGGAGGAAAGGCGCAGGCCAAGTCGTTTTTCCAGCACCGCCAGCAGGAGATTTACGCGGTTTAAGTCCGCGCCGTCCGCAGTTCGTCTGGGAAAAGCCAGGTTGCTCTGGCACACCAGTGCCTGTATCTCAATTAATATGGGTCTGGTACCCTCCATGGAGCAGGCCACCACGGAACCGGAAGCCACTTCATGAAGACCATTCTCCCGCATCTCGAACACACCGATCTCATTCGTAGAGCCGAAACGGTTTTTTACTCCCCTCAATACCCGGTAGGAGGCGTGGCGGTCCCCCTCAAAATAGAGTACCGTATCCACCATATGTTCCAGCACACGGGGTCCTGCCACGACGCCCTCCTTCGTCACATGGCCTACAATAAAGATAGTAACCCCCATTCCCTTGGCTATCTGGAGTAATACTCCTGTGGACTCTCTCACCTGAGAAACACTGCCTGGGGCTGAGGATACCGATTCACTGTACATAGTCTGAATAGAATCGATGATCACCACTGCAGGCTGCTGCTTCTGTATGGTCTCGCGGATATCCTCCAGGTTTGTCTCGCACAGGATCAGCAGTGAATCCGAGAATTCTCCCATGCGGTCCGCCCGCATTTTAATCTGCTGCAGCGACTCCTCACCGGAAATATAGAGAACCTTCTCCTTTCTGGAAGCCAGGTTCCGGCACACCTGCAAAAGCAGTGTGGATTTTCCGATGCCCGGATCTCCTCCTACTAAAACCAGGGAGCCGGCAACAATGCCGCCTCCCAATACTCTGTCTAATTCCCCGATGCCGGTTCCGGTTCGGGAAGTTTCCTCGATACGCACCGCCCGAAGCTGCTGAGGAACGGCAGTCCGCTCCCGGCGGGCAGAGGTCTTTGAGGCACTTCCGGTCCCAATGACCGGCTCTTCCGCAAAGGTGTTCCACTCCCGGCAAGCCGGACACTGACCCATCCATTTTGCGGACTCAAACCCACAATTCTGGCAGAAAAATACGCTGTTTTTTCCCTTCGCCATTTTATCACCTGATTTGATTTACTGTTTCGTGACTTTCACCGTCACTTGATCGGCATTGCCCATCTCCACGCTCAACACCAGTTTGCCCCCCATGTTGGTCTTCATGATTCCGGTCTGCGCGCCATCGATGACTACCTCATATTCCGCGTCTTCTTCCAGTCCCAGAATTACCTGTGCATCATCCGGACCTTCCACAGTGAAAGAAACTCCGTTTCCGTCCGCTGCAAAAGAGGAAACCGCAGTTCCCGGCACCGATTCATATACCAGCATGCCGTTTCTTTCCAGCTTGGTGATCTCCTTAAAGGTTTTTACCTTGTATAAATCTCCATTGCACTCATAATCAGAAAGTTTTGCTTTCTGGTCCAGCTCATAATTTCCAAAACTAATGGTTCCATCATTTTCCGTGCGCAACAGTTCTTTTACTACTGACATCTCTATGTCCTCCTGCTCATCCTACTCGTATTAAAAATGTTATAACTATCGTATCCCTAGTTTACCATAAACAGTTTTGACAATGCAATCAAGATTTCTGTTCCCCCTGCTCTTGCTCCTTAACCTTAAAAACAACTTTGTCTTTCGTCATGGTTACCGTCACGATATCCCCCGCTTTTACCCTGCCCGCAAGGATTTCTTCTGCCATTTGATCTTCTATCTCATTTTGTATGGCACGCTTCAGCGGCCTGGCGCCATACTTCTCATCGTAGCCCTTCTCCGCGATATGATCCCGCACACTGGTTCGCACATTCAAAGTAATGTCCATCTGCTCCTTACATCGTTTTTGCAGTTCCCCAAACAGCAGTGTCACAATACTCCGGATATGCTCTTTATTCAGTGAATGAAAGACGATAATGTCGTCAATGCGGTTCAAAAATTCCGGTTTAAACAGCCTGCGGATCTCCTCCATCACACTGCCCTTCATAGACTCATAATTTCGCTTTTCATCATCCGCCGCGCCAAAGCCCAGCCGTTTCGGGGAGATGATGGACTGCGCCCCCGCATTGGAAGTCATAATGAGGATGGTATTCTTAAAGTCTATCTTTCTTCCCTGGGCATCCGTGATATGCCCTTCATCCAGCACCTGAAGAAGAATATTAAATACATCCGGGTGTGCCTTCTCGATCTCGTCAAACAAAATGACGGAATAGGGGTGCTTGCGTACCTTCTCCGAGAGCTGGCCTCCTTCTTCATAGCCCACATATCCGGGCGGCGATCCCACCAGTTTGGATACGCTGTGCTTCTCCATATACTCTGACATGTCCACGCGGATCATGGACTGCTCACTGCCAAACACAGTTTCCGCCAGAGCCTTGGAAAGCTCTGTCTTTCCCACGCCGGTGGGTCCCAGGAACAGGAACGAACCAATAGGCCTGCGGGGATCTTTCAGACCCGCCCGGCCGCGCTTGATGGCCTTCGACACGGAAATGACTGCCTCATCCTGACCGATCACACGCTTGTGCAGCGTCTTTTCCAAATTTAACAGGCGCTTTCCTTCTTCCTCCTCCACTTTCTGAACCGGAATTTTTGTCCAGGCAGCCACAACAGCGGCAATATCCTCCTCCGTCACTGTCATAGAACGGGCTTTCACGCGTCTCTCAGCCTGCGCTCTCTGTTTCGCGTATTTCTTCCCGGTATCTTCCAAGAACGTGTGCGTTTCCTTGGCCAAGGCAAGATCCCCGGATTTGATAGCTTCCTCCAGCTGCCTCTCCAGTTCTTTCTTTTCCTTCTCCAGCTCCAATACCTTTCCCGGCAGACGCTGCAGGCCAAGCTGACGCTTTGCGCAGGCTTCATCGATCAGATCAATGGCTTTATCAGGCAAAAATCTGTCATTGATGTAACGCTGAGGTTTCCTCCTGTGACGGTTCTTCCACAAGGATCGGCTGGAAACGGCGCTCCAGAGCCGGATCTTTTTCAATATGCTTCCGATATTCATCCACGGTGGTAGCGCCGATCACTTGAATCTCACCTCTGGATAAAAAGGGTTTCATGATATTGGAGGCGTCCAAAGCGCCCTCTGCACCCCCGGCACCGATAATGGTGTGCAGCTCATCAATAAACAACAGCACTTCCCGGCTTTCCATCACCTCATTCAAAACACGCTTAATGCGTTCCTCAAATTCTCCCCGGTATTTGGAACCGGCCACCATGCTGGCCATATCCAGGGAAACCACCCGCTTCTCCTGCAAAGGCTTGGGCACATCACCTGAGGCGATCCGCTGCGCCAATCCTTCCACAATAGCGGTCTTACCAACTCCTGGTTCTCCGATGAGGCAGGGATTATTTTTTGTCCTCCGGCTTAGGATCTGCACGATCCGCTCAATTTCGTGACTGCGTCCCACAATAGGATCAACCCTGCCTGATCTGGCCTGATCCGTCAGATCCCGGCTGTACTGATCCAGCACAGAAGTGGCGCCTTGGATATTCTCACCGGCAGACTTTATATTTTTTGCCAGGTCTCTGTAACGTTCCTCCTCAACTCCCAGGATATCCAGAATCTTTCGATACATATTCTGAAGATTCACCCCCAGGGTATGCAAAAGTCTGGTGGCGACACACTCTACATCTTTCAGCATCGCCATCAGAATATGCTCCGTACCCGCCTTTCCTGCATCAAACAAGTGGGCTTCTTCCACTGCGTTCCTCAGAATACCCTCCGCTCTGGGAGTATAACCTTCCCGATCGGCAGTGATCACACCACCCTGATCAGCGATCAACTGATCGATCAGCTCCATCAGCTTCGTTTCTTCTACCTGGAACTCTTTCAGTATCACCGCGGCTGTCCCCCGGGGTTCTTTTACCAGTCCCAGCAAAAGATGTTCTGAACCAATATAACTGTGATGACAGGCGACAGCAGTCTGTCTTGCCAGTTTCAGGGCCTGCTTCGCGCTGTCCGTAAACTGTTCCGGCATCTTTATTCCTCCTGTTCCCATTCACTGAAAATTTCATCCACCAGACCATGAACCTCCTGTCTGGTAACATTTTTACAACTGGCCCGGGCCAGTACCACCCGAAGGCTCTGCTTCATCTCCGCCAATGCCCGCGTCTTATCCACATCCAGAGAAACAATGGCTCCTCGCCTGCGGTCAATGGTGACAAATCCCTCCTGGCGCAGCACAGAATATGCTTTATTTACAGTATGCATATTAATGCCGATATCATCCGCAAGCTGACGTACAGAGGGCAGCGTATCGCCCTCCTGCAGGGCAGATGTGGCAATTCCCATAATGATCTGGTTTCTAAGCTGCATATAAATAGCTTCATCGCTCTGAAAATCAATCTCAATTATCATAGGTACACCTCGTTTTTGTTCTAGGATTACTATAACAAAGGAAACATAG
>CACYXH010000162.1 GCA_902778245.1 uncultured Lachnospiraceae bacterium
CCTCTCTCGCATATCGTATGCAATACGCAGCCATAGAAAGTATCTCCTGCTCCCGTTGTTTCTATCGTACCAGTATTTATATACGCAGGTACTTCCACCATTCGTTCCTGATAGTAAGCTCTGCTCCCGTCCCGTCCCATGGAAACAAGGATCAACCGGATATCCGGAAACCTCTCCCTGATCCACAACACTCCATCGGAATAGTCTTCCTTCCCGGTCAGCCAGCGGATCTCATTATCTGATATTTTCAGAATATCGCAGTATTTCAAACCTTCCATGATCTGACATCTGGCTTCCTCCAAAGAAGGCCACAGGGATTCTATCAAATTAGGATCAAAAGAAATCAGGACATCATTCTCCTTTGCCAGCTTTAATGCCTTAAGAGTAGCTTTTCTTACCAGATCATGTGTCATAGATAATGATCCAAAATGAAACATTCTCGTTTTCCTAAACATGTTCTCAGGAACTTCCGCTTCCGTCAGCATCATATCCGCACCCGGATTTCTGTAAAATGAAAAATCTCTGTCACCGTCCGGATAGGTATGTACCAATGCAAGTGTCGTATGTATCTCCTTATCTTTCACAAGGCATGCACTGTCGATTCCAACCTCTTCTATAGCTTTCTTCAGCTGCTCTCCGAAAAAATCATCTCCGACTTTCCCAATAAATGCTGTTTTATTTCCCATTTTTTGAAGCATTGCGGCTGTTTTATTTCCCATTTTTTGAAGCATTGCGAGGACATTACAGGGGGCTCCTCCGGGATTTGCCTCAAACATGGGATTTCCTTGATTGCTTATCTCATTTTCCGTAAAATCAATCAGCAATTCCCCCAAGGCAATTACATCATACTCTTTTTTTCTATCTTCACACATATGTTCCGATTTTACCGCCCTTCTTTATTCATCCATCAAATCCCATTTCACAACATTCATCCTGACTTTTCCATCTGCCATAAAGGAAATTCCGTCAGCTTCCTGGTCGGTGTACAGCGTCGCCGTCATGGCTTTTTCGCCATCATTCACAAATACTTCCACACTGTACCGGTCCAAAATCAACCTGAGCTTGATTTTGCCGTCCGCCGCCGCGACCTTTGCTCTTCGCTGATGTATAATCGCTCTTCGGGATCCGGAAAACTTTCGGTCTATTTTCAGCGTTGATTCCTGAAGCCGATAGCTCACCTTTGTATGATAAATCTCATTCTGGGCAAAGCGGATTGCAAACTTCCTATAGAGGGCATCCTTGTCCTCCGGTTCAATTTCAACTTCCAGTTCCACGATCCGTCCGCGGATCCCATCCAAAGAGCAAATCCCATCTACCAATACATCCTGGTACCGTACTTCATTGTGTCTCAGCTGTTTTAACTCCCGGACAGGTTCCTGATACAACCGTCCGTTTCGAATAGATAATTCACGTGGAATGCTCATCTGTCCGCACCAGTTTCTGTTTTCCATGTGCAGATCACAGGTATCCCAATTCTGCATCCATCCGATCATTACTCTGCGCCCATCCTCTGTCAGGATAGTCTGAGGCGCATAGAAATCAATTCCATAATCAATGGCCTGATCCTGTTCCTCTATGAATGTCTCAGTCTCATCATCATAGCTGCCGATCAGGCACAGTGTCCCGTTTCCGTTGTGATATTCAAAATCCTGAGGGAGCATATCCTGCGGGCTCGTAAGCAGCACCCATTTTCCATCCAGCGCAAAAAAGTCCGGGCATTCCCACATTCTGCCAAACCGGCTCTGGTTTCGTGCAAAAATCTTTTTAAAATTCCAATGAAATGCATCTTTGCTCTCATACAGCAGGATCTGCCCGCTCCCGTCTGCCGGCCTGCTGCCCACAATGCAGCGATATGTTCCATCCGACGCTCTCCATACCTTCGGATCACGGAAATCATATTGGCTGGCATCCTCCGGAATATCGGTTTTCGTCAGGACAGGATTTTCGGGGTATTTTTCGTAATCTGTCCCGTCCCCCACCGCAAGGCACTGTGTCTGAATCCCTTTCTTTGTTCCATCCGGCTGCGGTTCCTCACAAACACCGGTGTACATCAGCAGCTGGCGGCCATCATCCAGAGTTATCGCGCTGCCGGAAAAACACCCATCTTTGTCATAAAGCGTATCCGGAGCTAATGCTGCCGGCAGATAACGCCAGCAAAGGAGATCTGTACTCACGGCATGCCCCCAGTGCATTGGTCCCCAATGAGAATCATATGGATGATACTGATAGAACAGATGATATTCTCCCTTATAAACAGAAAATCCATTGGGATCGTTCATCCATCCCGTCCTCGTGGAAAGGTGAAATATCGGTCGATCTTCTTTGCCAATCAGTGTTTCCGTTGTTTCTTCATATTTTCTCGCTTCCAATAAAGTCTGACTGGTCATGATAATAGGTCTCCTTCTATGCTATAAGCCGGACGGGGGCGAAAACGTCCCAGCCCGGCATTTCGTTACCTAAGGAAACGCTTTATTCAGCATTTCCCTAATGTTTCAGATTATTCTGCATCTACATAGCGGTCGTAAGCATCCTGATATACTTCCAGAAGCTCCTCCAGTCCGCATCCGTCGATCAGAGAAGACTTGTACGCTTCCCACTCCTCATCGGAAGGACCGCCTTCTTTGATCCAAAGACCTTCATTTTCCGCAACTGTGTTTTCAAAATCCGTTTTATAAAAGTCGATAGTGTCCAGTTCATCTGCTGTAAATACGCAGTCAATCGGATATACAGTGGGGTTTTCCACATATGGCATCCAGAATTCATAAAGATCTGTCAGACGCTCAATGGCACGATCCTCCATTTTGAACGTAGTGCTATAGTACTCACTCAGGATCAGTTTCGGTCCGGCCACTTCATTTTCACCTTTCAGTTCCCCTGCGCCTTTACCAAATTTTTCTTTTGCTTCATCCTCTGTAATGGACAGCCATACGCCATTTTCATCCTGCTCATTGAAGTAAACGCCGATGGGGCCATACTGCAGCTGCATCACAACTTCCGGAGCATACCACTGGTCAAAGAACTTCCGCAGATTTGCAGGACTTTCACACGCACTGGTAATACTCAACTGACCACTGTTGGTTCCGCCGCCGGTACGAACTGTTACATTGTGGGTTCCGTCCAATATACCACCAGGTAGATACACCGACATAACCCTGAGAGCATTTGGAAATCAGCTGTGTATCACTCTGAGAGAACATCTCTACATCCATCAGACCTTCTGCATACCAATCATGGAAATAGGTGATGGCAGCACGATATTCATCATTGTCGCACACAAAGTCGACTGTTCCATCCGGAGTCAAAACCAGATCATTGATTACATCATTCGGCCAATTGGTAAAGCCAAAGCCTGCGTAGAAGATATTCTGCCCCCAGCACCATTGGTCAAATCCGGTACTCATGGGGATTGTAGTGCCAGCATCGTTTCCATAATATTTCGCGCT
>CACYXH010000163.1 GCA_902778245.1 uncultured Lachnospiraceae bacterium
CTAATTAAGGTTTCTTGTTTGCATTTAGGACAAAACAAGGGGAAATTTTTCAGTTCAGTATCTAACCGCAACTTGATACGAGTTTTACTGTTACAGACTGGACATAGCAGCCACTCGAAGCTATCCATATAATTCATTTCAAATTTCTCTGAACATCCAAACTCTTTGAGCCGTGATAACAGAACCAATCGCAATTATCATAGCCAATAGTAAGAACGAAAACTGTATTCCACTCATTGCCACTGTGTAAACATCAAAGAATTTTAATGGAGTTAAACAGTACAACATTGGAACTTCAAGATATTCGGCGGTGATACTGATACCATAAAAAAGCAATAATATTCCCGCGCCTATCCGAACAGCCCCTTTATAGGTTCTCGTCAGGCTGGAGGCCAAAAGCGTGATTGCAAACAAAGTCAACCCTGTCAAAAACAGGCCCAATGTGGTGGTAAAAACAGCTTCTCTTTGCTCTAAACCGCCCAGCGGCAAAATGGCGGTAAAATAATTACATAACCCGCTGAATACCGCAAGTGCAAACAAATTACATATACAGGCAACGGCTTTGGCACAGACAACTTTGCTACGGCTCACTGGTTTTGTAAATAGATATTCTGCCGTTCCCTGCGCCTGTTCTTTCGCTATACACGAAACACCGAGATAGACCGCATAGCTGTTGGTCAGCATCGTGGCCCAATAATACATACAGCCATACCAGCCCAAAGCAGAGGTCAGATCACCGCTCACGCCAAACATAGCTTTCAGAATTTTTGGGAAATCCGATATGAGCCCTGTCAGCTCATTGAGGCTGTCCTTTAGTGACAAATACTCAAAGTAAGCGAAGCCGCATAAAATCAAGACGATCCCCATCCATATCAGCAGTATCTTTCTTGTTAAACGCAGTTCGTTTTTCACTAACGCTTTCATTTACTTCCTCCTTTACACAGCCATCGCAATATCCCGCTTCAAGATTTTCCAGTATGCCAGCAGCGCAAACACAAACATCAGAAACAGATACCAGATCATATAGTCCCACGAATAAGACCCGGAATGATGGATCTCCGCCGGACTGAAAAAGGAAAACGGCGATAAAAAGCCAATAGCCCGGATACCGACAGTCCTTGAAAAAGAGGTGATGCAGTATTCCACAAACACGACCAGTCCAGATGTCAGAAGCGGAGAGCGGTTATTGGGCCGGAATACTCCCACCATTGTCCCCATCAATGCAAAAAAGAGAGTGAGAAGGACAAGGGAGCCTGCCACCAGAAAAAATTCCCCTGTTGGAAATCCGGGGCGAAACAGCGTCATCGTAAAAAAGGAGGCCATCACATAAAAAATTCCTGTTACACATACCCCGGCAAGGGCGCACAATAGTTTCCCTTTGTATATCGCCTGCCGTCCACAAGGTTTGGTATACAAATATTCTGCTGTGTTTTCCGTACACTCCTTGGTATGTAAGGACAGGCCCAGGTGCATCCCGAAGATGCCGCCGGCGATCATGAAGAACCCTGTGAGAAAGGAATACATCCCCATAGGCTTTGTAAGAAGCTCCAGGGAAATGCCAACGGTTTCAAAAAATCCTCCCTGTGCAAATCCTGTCGGCAGCGTCCCCGCTGTTTCCACCATGCCATAGTAAACCGGCGTCATGGAAAAAATACATAGCGCAAGAGCAACGGCCCAAATCAGAATATATTTTTGTGACCGTTTCCATTCAAATCGAAAAATCTGCATGACGAGCCTCCTATTCGTAGTAGTGGAGGAATATTTCTTCCAATGATGGTTCCTCGATTAAAATGTCCTCCAGCTCCAACCGATGGAGCTGGTTCATAATTGTCATAACGGTTCCACTAAACATGAAGGATACAGAAGTTTTGCTCTTATCCCACTCCAAATTAGCCGTACCGGGAATAGAAAATAAATCCTCTGGAATGGCGTTTTTTGCTGTCAACGAGATTTTCTTGTAGCCGTTTCCCCGCAGTTCCTTCATGGATTGAACGCCGACCAGCTTTCCCTCCCGCAGAATGGCTACACGGTCACAAAGCCTCTGTACCTCGCTCAGAACATGGGAGGACAGGAAAATCGTCGTACCGCGTTCATTTTCTTCTTTTAACAGGTCATAAAAGGTCTGCTGGATCAGCGGGTCAAGGCCGCTGGTGGGCTCGTCCATGATAAGTAACTTTGGGGAGGGTAGCAAAGCCGAAACGATGCCGACTTTCTTTTTGTTGCCCAAAGACAGGTCGCCGATCCTCCTGGACAAATCCAAATTCAGCCGTTCCGCCAATGCTTCCATCCTGTTATGACCGGCCACTCCATAGAGTTCCGCCGTATAAAGAAGCATCTCTTTGACTTTCATGCTGTTGTAGTAACAGTTTTCGCTGGGGAGATACCCCACATCCTTTGCGATCTCAGATGCCTGCCGCCCACAGTCCAGTCCAAAGACAGAAGCGGTTCCTCCGGTGGGCTTCAACAGTCCCATCAAGGTACGGATGGTGGTGGACTTTCCCGCCCCGTTAGGGCCGATAAAGCCGAAAATCTCACCGCGCTCGACCGTAAAGCTGATTTCCTCAATTCCACGGTGCTTTCCATAGCTTTTGGTGAGCTTGTTTAGGGCAATCACAGGTTCACTCATAGCAGATATTCCTCCTTGTAAAAGTTGTGCTTCAACATATTTAGGATTTCTCGAAACTCTTTCATCATGCCGTCATAATCCACTCCGTTTTCCAACTGAACGGACATACCCTTTGCAAGCAGCATAAGCATCTGAAACACATCCTGCTCATGCAGAACGAGCGATGCAATGTATTTTTCGTTTGTTTCCGAAAATATGGCACCTTTCAATTCCGGCATTGGTTCTGCGGCCACGCTTGCAATAAACGATGCAATATGCGGGTGCTTTTTCAAGTTTTCCACTTTCATAACGCTGGCTTCCCATACACGGTCAAAGAAATCTGTGGTTTCCTCCAATACGCTCGTGTTATATGCTTGTTTCATTTGGGTAGCGCAGTAATCAAATAAATATTGGTAGAGTGCCTGTTTGTTTCCAAAATATTGAAAGATAGACGCCTTTGAGATACCTGCCGCTACCGCAATATCATTGATTGATGCTTTTTCATATCCATGTTTTGCGAAACAGGCCAGAGCCGCATTGCGTATGGTATCCTGCTTTTTGATTGATAGAGCAAGAAATTTTTCCATCGTATTACCCCTCTCTGAATAACCGTTTCGGTTATCATTGAACAGTATAGCA
>CACYXH010000164.1 GCA_902778245.1 uncultured Lachnospiraceae bacterium
GCGTTTGCAGAAAATCCTCCTTGACTTCCATAACAGCTTTGGCCTCATAGAGCAGAGCACCACATTCATAGTGCAGATATAAGCTGCGAAAATCCAAATTTGTTGTCCCGACTGTTGCAGTACGGTCATCGGACACAAAGGTTTTGGAGTGGATGAAACCATTGGTATATTCGTAGATTTTAACGCCTGATTTTATCAGCTCTCGGTAATACGAGCGTGTGGTCATGTGTACCCACCATTTATCCCAGCGGTGGGGTGTGATGATGCGTATATCTACACCACTTTTTGCCGCAAGACGCAAAGCGGAAAGCATACTATCATCGACAATCAGATATGGGGTGCTGATATACACGTACTTCTTTGCATTGTTTAAGATATGCAGGTAAACGTGTTCGCCCACATTTTCTTCATCCATTGGACCGTCAGCGTATGGCTGAACAAACCCCTTTGCAGTAACAGGGCACTCTTGTTCTATCCATGGGTAGAAGATTTCGTAGTCCTCGTCTGTATGGGTACAAATTTCCCACGTCTGTAAAAAAATTAGTGTGAAACTCCATGCGGCTTTGCCTTTCAGCATGATCGCGGCATCTTTCCAGTGTCCGTGTTTCTCAATGGCGTTGATGTATTCATCTGCCAGATTGATACCTCCAGTAAAAGCCACCTTTCCATCAATGACCGCTATTTTTCGGTGATCTCTGTTATTTTGCTTTACGGTCAGAACAGGTCGGAAGGGATTGAATACGGCGCACTGGATACCGTGTTTTTTAAGCTGCTTTGCGTAGTCTTTCGGAAGAGTGAGAAAGCAACCCATATCGTCATAAATCAGTCGCACAGTTACGCCTTGCGTGGTTTTTCGCTTCAAAACTTCCAAGATGCTGTTCCACATAACGCCTTCCTGCACGATGAAATATTCCAGAAATATGTACTTCTCGGCTTTTTCAAGTTCTGCCAAAAGTGTTTCCAGCTTTCGTTCACCCGGTGTAAGGTAATGTGTTTCTGTGTCTGCATATATTGGAAACCCCGTGTATTCCTGCAAGTAATGAATTTGAGGGTAATATTCAGGCAGTTGTTTTGTTGCGCTTTCATAGCAAATGCCGGGGAGTGCATAGAGTGGTTTTGCCTTTTGTTGTGTATGGAGGACACTTTTTGCAAAGCGCCATTTCGAGGATTGTGCATTAGACAAAAGATACATCAGTCCACCAAACAACGGGAAGGTTAGGATCAGGATCGCCCATGCAGTTTTGTAGGCGCCTTTGTCTTTCTGGGAAACGATATAAAGCACCGCAATGATACTGACGATTGTCAGTAGGCGACTGAAATTTCGGGAAAGCTGACTTCCCCCAAGTACAAGGCATATAAGAAAATATACCTGTAAAAGTAGCAGGAGTATCGTCAACATCCTTCTACGGAATAAGACACGGAGCCAACGCTGGCGCATAATGATTCCCCCCCTTCAAACTCAAATCTACGGATTCTTTTTCCGCTGTTCGCAAAATTCCCAAAACTCTTTTGCAATGCGCTCGTAGGTGCTTTTTCCTACGAGATAGCTCATACAGTGGTCAGCGCCCGGAACAATCAGCAGACGCTTTTCTGATGTACAGGCTTTATAGTTTTCGTATGTCATTTCAACTGGAACAAAGTGGTCATCTGTTCCGTGGACAAAAAGAACAGGAATTTGGCAGTGCTTCAACGCTTCTGTAGTGGAGGCAGCATCGGCATCCATTTGGATGCGCTTTTTGCACATCCTATCGGCACCTGTTTTATGCAGAGCATAAGGAATATGCAGATTGCTTTCGGAGACATGTTTCCAAATTGCATGGAGCGAAGTAAATGCACTGTCCGCTGCGATTCCAAATACATTATCCGGCAGTTCTAGTTCGGACGCCATTAGCACAGAGGTTGCACCCATGGATACCCCGGCAAGATAGATGGGAATGCTTTTTCCTGTTTTCTCGTTTATCCAATTTGTCCATGCCAGGCAATCGTAGCGTTCCAGCAAACCTAAACTCATATGGTCGCCGCCGCTATTATTTTGTCCCCGCTGCTCTGCGTAGAGTACAGAACAGTGATTATTGCGCCAGAAATCTGCGATCAAGCCAAAATCATGTGACCAGGAGGAACGCCACCCGTGCATGGCAACTATAGTTCTTTTCGGTTCTTCGCAGGGACACCAATGCCCAATCAATGAAATTCCGTCGTGAGCAGTGATTTCCACCACGTCACAGCCGCTTTTTTCGAGCTGACCAGCTGCCTTTTTTACAATTTCAGCGGTTTCTATCATTTCAGGTGAACCGGACACACGCATTTTTACGTTGCTTCTGTCCTGCGGAGCAACCCGATCCATGGCGAGCTGCATCATCTTTTTGGTTAGAAGATGATGCCAAAGCACACAAATCGCACTACCGGCAGAACCTACTATCAATCCTTTTTTCAATGAATCCTTCATAGCACGTCCTTTCATAACGTGGGTATAACTTACTCTTTGTCATTGGCAGTTTTCTTACTTAATTTTCTGCGATATGCGTAATATAACAGAATCGACATTGAGGCTTTTTCATAACCAAACTTGCCGAAGCACTGGAACGCCGCATTGAGAATGGTCAATCTCTTTTCTTCGGTCAGGGCCAAAAATTTGTCCAAT
>CACYXH010000165.1 GCA_902778245.1 uncultured Lachnospiraceae bacterium
TTGGTGGCGTTTTTGGATCGGTTGTTTTACAGTACCGGCTTCAATAAGACGATGAAAGTCGGCGCCTCTGTGGTGGCAGCCCGCCGGGGCGGTCTGTCGGCAACCTTTGACGAACTGAACAAGTATTTTACCATTTCCGGGATGCCCATCGCCTCCAGCCAATATTGGAATAGCGTGCACGGAAGAGAACAGGGGGATGCTGCTCAGGATGTGGAAGGGCTGCAGACCATGCGTACCCTGGCCAGAAATATGACGTTTCTGATGAAGAGTATTGCATTGGGTAAGGAAGCATATGGACTTCCGGAAAAGGAAGAATGGACCCCTACCCATTTTATCAGATAGTGAGAAGGGGATGAAGGTGGGAATCGTGTGCTGCTCCAATGGGAAGCAGCCGGAATGGAAAGAACAGCAAGGTCAATTAACGAGGGTTTTCGCGCAGATGGGTCTGGAACCGGTCTATTCGGAGTGTATTTTTGCGGAAACATCTGTTTTTGGCGGTACGGCCCGGGAACGGGCAAAAAGCCTTATGGATTTTTATAAGGATCCGGAAATACGGGCAATTTATGACATTTCCGGTGGAGATATTGCCAATGAAGTGCTGCCATATCTGGACTTTAAGATCATCCGGGACAGCGGGAAGCGGTTTTGGGGATATAGTGACCTCACAACAGTAATCAATGCAATCTATACTCAGACAGGAAATCCGTCGGTATTGTATCAGGTAAGAAATTTGATTTATGATCATGCTGATGAACAGATCCGAAATTTTAAAGCATCTGTTTTGGAAGGTAACAATGATCTGTATGACGTGAAATACGATTTCATTCAGGGAGAAGAATTGCGGGGAGTCGTTGTAGGCGGAAATATTCGGTGTCTCCTAAAACTTGCCGGAACAAAATATTGGCCGGGGATGGAGGGAAAAATTCTGCTGCTGGAATCTTATGGGGGAACAGTGCCGCGGATGGCGACCTATCTTGCCCAGTTGAATCAGATGGGAGTGTTCCATCAGTTGGCGGGAATCATTCTCGGTACCTTTACCGCTATGGAACAGCAGCAATGCAGGCCGGATATTGTAAATCTGGTCAAAACATATACAGGGAGCACGCTGCCCATTGTCATGACCAGAGAGATTGGTCATGGAACAGATTCAAAGGCGATCATCATGGGAAAAGAGGTTTGCATACATGGACAGGCTGGAACTATTTGATATTTGCGACGAAAATGGCATACCGACAGGAAAAACAGTGGAACGAAGCAGAGCGCACCGGGAGGGGATCCGTCACAGAACCGCCCACATCTGAGGCATAAGATTTGAAACCAGACTAAATCTTTGAGATGTAACTTTTTTATAAAGTGGGTTTTTCTTGACAAGACAGGAGCGGGAAGACTAAAATAGTACGACAGAAAACGGTAACGAGGAGAGGACTATTATGAAAAAATACAGAGAAATGACCAGAGAGGAGCTGCTTCTGGAGAAACAGGAACTGGAGCGGCAGTTTCAGGAAGTAAAGGCTCAGGGTTTGTCACTGGATATGTCCAGAGGAAAGCCGGCGATGGATCAGCTTGACATCTCTATGGAAATGATGGACGTGCTTCACGCGGGCGCGGATCTGCGGTGTGAGACCGGTGTAGACTGCCGTAACTATGGCGTGCTGGATGGTATTCCTGAGGCGAAACGTCTGCTTGGCGCTATGAGCGAGGTGGAACCGGATCAGATCATCATCTACGGTAACTCCAGCCTGAACGTTATGTTCGACACGGTGGCCCGCTCTATGACCCATGGCGTTTGCGGCAATATCCCCTGGTGTAAACTGGACAAGGTAAAATTCCTTTGCCCCGTACCCGGATATGATCGTCATTTCCGCATCACGGAATTCTTCGGTATCGAGATGATCAATATCCCCATGACCCCGGAAGGACCGGATATGGATATGGTGGAGGAACTTGTGCAGAATGATCCTGCAGTAAAAGGTATCTGGTGTGTTCCGAAATACTCCAATCCTCAGGGCTATACCTATTCTGAAGAGACGGTAGAGCGTTTTGCGCATCTGAAGCCAGCGGCGCCGGATTTCCGTATCTACTGGGACAATGCTTACAGTATTCATCACCTGTATGATGATAATCAGGATTTTCTGGTGGAGATTTTGGATGCCTGTGAAAAAGCCGGTAATCCGGACATTGTTTATAAATTTACATCCACTTCAAAAGTCAGCTTCCCGGGTTCCGGTATCGCGGCGGTGGCAGCTTCTCAGGCGAACCTGAACGATTTCCGGAAATATATGACGGTTCAGACCATCGGTCACGATAAACTGAATCAGCTGCGCCATGTGCGGTTCTTCAAGGATCTGGACGGCCTGCATGAACATATGAGAAAGCATGCGGCTCTGCTTCGCCCGAAGTTTGAAATGGTGATCAATACGCTTGACCGGGAATTGGGCGATATGGAGATCGGTGAGTGGACCAGACCTCACGGCGGATACTTTATCTCCTTTGATTCTATGGAAGGATGCGCGAAGGCTATCGTTGCGAAAGCCAAAGAGGCCGGGGTAGTGATGACCGGAGCGGGAGCCACCTATCCCTACGGAAAGGATCCGAAAGATTCCAATATCCGCATCGCGCCCAGCTATCCCACAC
>CACYXH010000166.1 GCA_902778245.1 uncultured Lachnospiraceae bacterium
GATCTGATCATTTTCTCTGCTCTCCACGATGGTATCCGTGGCCGGAATTACCGTGTCGCAGGCTCCGTATTCCCCGGCAAAGCGGATATTCTCCTCCAGTATCCGGTGTGTCACAAAGGGCCTTACGGAATCATGGGTCACGATGATGGTATCTTCCTCAAGTTCCCCCTTCCGTTCAATATAGCGGATCGCATTCATAATCGTTTCATTTCTGGTTTCTCCGCCTTCCAGCACCGTTACCGTCTTCCCGGAAGGAAGATATTTCCGTACGATATCCTGGGTATAAGAAACCCATGCCCTGGGCGATAGCACCAGCACCTCCTTAAGTCCCGGGTGGATCACAAATTTTTCTATCGTGTGAATGATGACGGGCTTTCCGCCCAGATCAAGAAACTGTTTTGGCTTTTCCATGTTGCCCATTCTGGAACCGATGCCCCCGGCCAGAACCACTCCGTATACGTTGCTCATGTCTATGTCTCCTTCCATATTTATATCATTTCATTGTTCTCCAATGTGCGGCAAATATATTCTATCACCCGCTGAGTAGCGTGTCCATCACAGCTGCTCATGTAATCATTCAAAAATCCCTCTCTTTTTCTGCATAGCAGGGTTCTTTTTTTCTCTGCGTCTTGCTGATGATACAGGCTATATTCCTGTTTGATCGCCTGTGAAAGCCCACCTTCCTCCTTCACCTGCCGTCCCGGAATCTCCGAGTAGTCATAATAGAAACCACGCCTGCTGCGATAGTGGTCCAAGTCAGGTACATACAGAACAAGAGGCTTTTCAAACAAAAGATACTCATAGATCAAAGAAGAGTAATCAGCGATCAGCGCATCAATTACCGGAAACAGCCGGTCTGCAGGCAATTTGCAGTCGGTATCCTGATAGTCCGCATGCATATGGGGGTGTACCCTGCTCAGCACCAGCCACTCCTCTCCCAGCTGCCTCTGAAGCTGTTCCAAATTCAAACCCGGCAGCTCCGGACTGCCCGGATTGCCGCGGAACGTAGGCGCCCAAAGCACAATTTTCTTCCCTGCAGCCTGCGGGTACGACCCATAAAATTCCTTCCGGCACCGTTCTTTCCAGTCCTCCTGGAAAAACACACTCCCAGCGGCTGCGCACAGCCCTCAGCCAGACGCATGGCGGACGCAAACGGGTCCACGCATTTTGGGGCGCTGACCGTTACCAGGTCAATGTTCCGAAATACATTTCCGCGATACTGTTTCGGGATATCGTCGGTCGTGTCATATCCGAATTTTTTCAGCGCGCCGCAGGCGTGCCACAGCTGGATGACCCTGGTTTCCTTCCGTTTCCGGCAGGATGCCGCCGGCAGGAAGTTATCGCAGATGATCACACAGTCCGCCCGGGCATACCATTTCATAAAGTCAAACATATGACGGATCACCGCCCCGGGCGAAGAGCGCTGGTAATCCAGATAAGTCTCGTGAATGCACAGCTTTTCCGGTCTCTCCATCAATTTCTCATAAAGAAATCTCATGCTCACCGGACGTTCATTATGATGGGCGTCCGCAAATACCACCAGCCCGGGCTGCACCGGCTGTCTGCAGCAGATACGGTACCAAAGCGGCAATACTGCAGTTTGCGCAAACATCTTAATGTATTGTTTTAGAAGAAACTTGAATTTCATTTTTCGGTTCCTCCGCAGGAACAACCTCTGCTTTAACGTTTCCGGAGCAGAAACAGTTTATTTACCACAAACGCGATACCGATCAGTACCAGCTCCGACACCGACATCCACAGTCTGGAGACTATGGATATGATAACCGCGTATTCCGAGGGCATCACAAGCCCCAGTCCCAGGACCATAATGCCTTCCCTTACTCCGATACCGGAGGGAGCGAAGATGGCCAGAATTCCGATGATGCAGGAAATGCCATAAATCCCTGCAGCATAAAGAAACTGGGAGACGGGAAGCGGATAGATGGAACAGGTGAGCATATAAAATCCCAGTCCCACGATCAGCCAGTTTAGAATAAACAGTCCCACTACCTTCAGCATCTGCGCATAGGTGATCGGTATTTGCAGATTATCTTTCTTAAGAAGTTTCCCGAGATATTTCAGGAAAAAATTAATGATCTTCGGATTGATGCAGATAAAGAAAGCAACAACCAGCGCCACTGCCGCCCACTGATATTGTTTTAAAAGACCATTGGGAAAGAAGAAAAGAGAAACCAGAAACAGGAATGCCGCCCCCAGAAGGGTACAGATATTCTCCAGGAAAAAGCAGACTGTCACCTTGCTCAGGCTTCTTTCTTCTTCCTGGTAGGCTGGAATCCGCGCCAGCAGCATAAACACCTTGCCAGGGATATATTTCCCCAGGATCGAGTAAAGGTATGCTGTAACTGCCCGAAAATACCCTACCTGGCACTCATTTAGTATCGTAAGATAGTGCCACAGGGAAGCCAGCGTCAGCTTATACAGAAAATACAACAGCACAGCCACCAGGAAAGTGCCCCAGTTGATCTGCAGATCCAGGTTTTTATATTCGTCATAATTTTTATAAAAATAGCGTGCCAGAAAAACCGCTACCAGAAGCAGAAAACCAATCTTCCCCCACTTCATCCAGCGTTTCCTTTTCGTATCTTTCCCCTCTGTTACTGTTTTATTCTCGGTCATTTTTCCATCCTCACTTCCGTTACATCCAAGGGGCAGTCGCACTAAAGGCATACTTTGCATAATTATAGCTTTCTGAGAGCCTCACCATAGCTTTGTGTCGTCATGCGCGCTTTGCGCACCTGACAGGTCGTCGGCATCATTCCAATGACACTACGTGTCAGGATGCCTCCTCGTTGGTACTTCCTGGCTGCAAGCTTATGCGCAGCAGGCAGGTTAGTATCCATTACGTATGATGGGAAGCGAAAGCGTTCCTCAAAAAACTATAATTATGAAATAAAATGCTTAGTGCGGCAGTCCCTTAAAAACTAAGCAGCGCCCTTATCAGACACATATAATAATAAATAAATATATAGGGAATTATCTCCAGTTTCTCATAATGTTCTTCGGAATATGCCTTATTCTTTCTGGCGAGGAAAAAGGCCAGTCTGTGGTTCCACTTACATTTATCATCCGCCACCAGGGAAAGCTGTGTTCCCCTTTTTGCGAAATACTTCTGTTTTGCGGCCGCACAGGAAAATTTAAACACCAGCGCTCTCTTCTGGCTTCGCACCATGTCCCGTCCGCTGATATGAGAATCCAGGATAGCTCCGGCTTCCACTGCAGAGCGGTACATCTCATAGGCCTCCTGGCTGCGGATAACACAGCTGGTATGCTTGATCGGATCGTTTTTCATCTCTTTCAGCCAGATATCGCCAAAACTGATATCTGCCGCCTGGGCAAAGTGGTCCTGGCAGGTCATACATCCGCCTTTTTCAAAAAAGTATACAACCGCCGACTGCCCTCTCCAGTGACCCTGTCGGTAATAAAACCGTTTGGCTCCTTCCAGTGTGATCCCGGACTGTTTTAATGACAAAAGCGTGGCGTCCTTTGAATGATTTCCGCTGCAGTACAGTCCCAGCTTCAACACCACTTTCCGTGCAAGATCCGGCTCTCTTTTTAGCAGCGCGTCCAACCCTTTCATCTGACAGGGCGTCATCACTACCGCCACTTTCCCGTCAAAATTTCGCAGCATATCGACATGCCGCAGCAACGGCATCGTCATATAAATGCTGGAGGAAGCATCCCGGATCTCTTCTTCTTTGGTGGCGATAAAGGTATCGTAATCCAACTGCCCGTCCGCAATTTTGGTACGGCTCACCCATGCTCCGTCTATCTGACCGGATTTCAACAGGTGACACAGCAGAGCAGTCACCATTCCTCCGGAAGCCGCGTGCTCCCGGATAGTCTCATCCGCCGCGTAGCCTTTTCGCAGCGAATGATAAGGCCCGATATATTTTTCCGGATGGTTCGTGTCTAAAATTTTCTTTCCGGAGGACTTTTTTCCCTTCTCTTCCAGAATCCTGTCCAGGATCTCACGGGCATATACAATATTAAACCGCGAGCTTTCCATCACCGCGTCATAGTTTCTGTCCAGTTTTTCGCGAATATCTTCCTCCGCTTCCACGAACCGTTCAAATTCCTCCAACAGGGAATCCGCTGTCAGGGCCGAAAAGTCGATAGCGTACTGTCCCAGTTCAAAAAAGTCCAGCACTTCCTGATATTTGTGGCTCCATCCTACCAACAGTACCGGCACCTTCTTTTCCAGTGCGCCGATCATGGCATGAAAACGAGAGGCAACCAGATAACGGCACTTTCCGATGTACTCTCTGATCTCCTCCGCTTCCATCTCTTTGTGATACCACCGCACCATCTCTTTTTGCGAGCTGCCCTCGTAAACGGCATCACAGATCATCAGATCATTGTTTCTTGGCTTTGTGCTGCCTATTCTGGCGCCGTTGGCTATGATCAGCACATGGTAGCCTCTTTCACCCAGCATATCGATGAAATCGATCATAATCTTTTTATAATCAATGCCAAGCGCAGCGCACTTTTTCTCCACCACCGAGCTGATGGACAGACCCACCACCCGGTCATTGTAGAAATCATCCCTCTGGCAGACTTCTTCCACCATATTCCGGCAGCGCTCGTCGTCTGCCATGGTAAAAGCCCCGTCCGCGCAAAGTTTAACATTTTTCTCAATGCCAATGCTTTTCAGATTTTCCTGCGTCATCTTTCCTCTGGCGCAGATCAGCTTCATTTTCGGAAGTATCCACTTCGCCAGCATCCGGTTGGCTCTGCTGTGAAATGTTCCCATGGCCTGAGAATACTTCATCACCGGAACTCCCAAGAGCATAGGCACTGCCGCACAGACGAAGGCATAGGTATTCATCACAAAACCGCGGCTGTCCACAAAAGAAATACCCGCCTCATCCAGCACTGCATCCGTCATGGAATATGCCCGAAGGATTTTATTCTTCAGCAAAAGTTTTTTCACGGGCGGACACCACCGGAACAGCCAGTACAGGATCGAGAGCGGAAATGCCCCAAACAGCAGCTTCTCCGGCTTACAGGGAACCACTTTTATAAAATCCCAGGGAAGCTGTTCCCGGTCTTCCTTCGGGTATACCGACATCAGATTAATATTCAGCCCTTCCCCGTAAATCTCGTATAATTGCCGGATAGAGCTCTGCAGCATAGCTGCCGCACCCTTATTTCCACTGTAACTGGCCGCCGTAATGGCATGTTTGCCTTAAACTCCGTCAGCACGATTCCCAGGCTCTCAAGGCGATCTTTCAACGCTTCCCCTTTTACATAAACCACATCTTTGTTCTGGGTCTGATAATCCAGCCCCTCAAACTGATAGAGCTTACCGCCCCATTCCTCCGCGCTGCTAAGGCTTCCCTTGCAGATGATCATCATATTTTCGATTTCCTGATAATCCTCCATATTCTTGTTTATCACGCGGAACTCTGAGCTTTTTTGAGCACAAGGATATCCGAATATTCCACGGAAATCTCTTGGACGCCGGAAATCAGCTCATACACCTCTCCGACTTTCGCGTAACCGCTGTTATCGCTTTGCAGGCGAACGTTCCGGCAGTTTACCGCAAATATTACAAGGTATGAGCACAAAATGATGCCCATAGTAATCCTTCCCTTGCCTTTTCGCAGCAAAAGAAGCCAGAGGACAAACAAAACCAGGCTCACGCCCCCCATAAGACTAAGGCTAAAGGAGATCGGTTCCACTATCCCGCGAAACGCGTTGATGGCACAGACCATCTTCCGGTCAAAGGCATAGCGATCCATGTACGGAGCAATGTATCTGGCAAACACCAAAGCCGAAACTGCAAATGCCGCAAACGCAGTAATCTTTGATTTTATACCCAATAGATCCTTCCGGAAGAACAGCACATACAATCCCAACAGACACAGAATTCCCAGCGTGCCAGCCATATACCGTTCATAGAACATCCGGTCAGCCCTTTTCGTATAGGTACCGATGTAGTTTTTATAGATCAGAGAATAGAAAAACAGGATTCCCAGCGCCATACTTCCCAGAAAATTGAGTATTCCCAGCAGTGCTGCCAATACTTCCTGTTCTTTTATCTCTTTTTTCTTCCGGAGCGCACAGACCAGAATGATCAATGCCGCGATCAGGCCGATCAGTACCAGACCCACTGTAGAAGTAAAGATCGTATAACACCAGCCTATTACCGCTTTGAGCAATACTTTAATGCCGGTAAATGTGAAGATCTTCCGCAGATCT
>CACYXH010000167.1 GCA_902778245.1 uncultured Lachnospiraceae bacterium
CAAACAGCACATACAGAGAGACAGTATGTAGTAAATGGCGAATTAAATCTGCGGTAAAGGTGCCGTAGGTGGGAACTATAATTCGACGCCTGACAGTAACGCACTCAAAGAAAAAACAAGGAGGATTTTTGATCATGAAAAAAACAAAATTAGGTATTACGGTAGGAGCGCTTGGTGCAATTACATATTTTGCCGGACTGTTCAGTGGCTATATGGTCGCTATTATTTTGACAGGATATGTTTTGCTGTTTGAGGAAAATGCCTGGCTTAGAAAAAGCGCTGTTAAAGCGGTTGTCCTTATGGCGTGCTTTTCTGCAGCGTTTGCGGTATTGAATTTAATACCTGATGCAGTCTCCTTCATCGGAAACATTGCAGCCGTTTTTAATGGAGGTTTTGTGCTGACAAAGTTGAATCAAATTATTACTGTGTTTACCAGTGGACTTAGCATTTTGGAAAAAGTCCTGTTTTTAGGTCTTGGAATTAAGGCGTTGAAACAGGATACCATTGCGATCCCGTTTATCGACTCATTAGTAAGCACGTTTATAGACTGACCAAATTTGAGCAATTGGCAGATGAATTCTGTCAGTTGCTTTTTTTACGCGAACAGTGAGCCATGATCGCGCTTGTGAGAATCTTTGGCGAACGTCGCGATAGCGCGAGAAACTCGCAGAGCGTGGTTCTCGTCGTTTAGTTAGCCGATGAGATGGCTGCGGCGCAGATAGCTTGTTAAAGAATTGACACCCCTGTGAAAAAATAATAAAATAAGTGGCGGATATTACAAGAGAATCACATCTCCCCGAAAGGATACGCCGATGCATCAGACTGGACTGGAAAACACCTATGTGTTCAAGAACAATAAAAAGCTGCGCTGCGGGTACACTACGGGTTCCTGCGCCGCGGCTGCGGCCAAGGCAGCGACGCTGATGCTGCTTTCCGGATATCCGGTGCATACCGTGGCTTTAATGACGCCCAAAGGAATCCTTCTGGATCTGGAAGTGCTGGAAGCCCATATGGAGGAAGGCCAGGCTTCCTGCGCGATACGAAAGGACGCGGGAGATGATCCCGATGCCACCAATGGTATTCTGGTGTATGCGAAAGTCGCGTGTATTCCGGAAAAAGAGATTCGTATCGATGGTGGCGCGGGCGTAGGACGGGTGACAAAAAAAGGTCTGCAGCAGCCCGTGGGCGAAGCTGCGATCAATCCGGTGCCCAGGCAGATGATACGGGACGCTGTCAGTGAAGTCTGCGGAGATTTTGAATATGACGGCGGCTTGGCGGTGGAAATATCTATTCCGGAAGGCGTAGAGATCGCAAAGAAGACCTTCAATCCCAGACTGGGAATTGAAGGGGGCATTTCCGTGCTGGGAACCAGCGGAATTGTGATGCCCATGAGTGAGGATGCCCTGATCGCCAGTATCCGGGCAGAGATGGAGATGCTGAAAGCGAACGGCCATGAGTATCTGATCGTCACCCCGGGCAATTATGGAGAGACCTTTACCAAAAATCAGATGACCGTAGATCTGTCTTCCTCCATGAAATGCAGCAACTATGTGGGGGAGACGCTGGACATGGCAGTGGAACTGGGAATAAAAGGGATCCTGTTTGTATCCCACATAGGGAAATTCATTAAAGTGGCGGGCGGTATCATGAACACTCATTCCCGCCATGCGGACGCAAGGGCAGAATTGATGGCTGCCTTTGCCCTGCGCGCCGGGGCGGATCGGGAGACGGCCTGCCGCATCCTGGATACCATCACTACCGATGAAGCCCTGGATATCATGGAGCAGGCCGGCATTCGACAAAAAGCAATGGAACTGGCCGCGCAGCGCATCCGATACTATATGCGCCGCAGAGTCGGTGAGAAAATGCAGACAGAGGTTATCCTGTTTTCCGGAAGTTACAGCTATCTGGCCCAGACTTCCGGCGCAGATGAACTGCTGCAGCATTTTACATAAAACGATACGCCGCATCATTCCGGGTGCAAACCCGACTGCAATTGGAGGAACGAAGAAAAGGAAGCAGTATGACGAATTTGAGATAGTAGGAGAGGATAAGAACATGGTTTTATATAACGGAAGACCGGAGAACACGGACGGTCGATTGCTAAGGGAGGTCAGAACTTATGACTTCCTTGATGGTCTTGGAGTGGAATACCAGCGCACGGATCATGAACCGGCGAACAATATGGAGGCATGCAACGTGATCGACGCAGTGCTGGGTGTGATCATCTGCAAAAACCTGTTCCTGTGCAACCGACAGAAAACAAGGTTCTATCTGCTGATGATGCCGGGAGATAAGAAGTTCAAGACGAAGGAATTATCGAGCCAGATCAACTCCGCTCGTCTGTCTTTCGCAGATCCGGAGGATATGCTGAAATACCTTGACATCGAGCCGGGAGC
>CACYXH010000168.1 GCA_902778245.1 uncultured Lachnospiraceae bacterium
TGCTGGAATGGAAGAGCAGAGGAAAAGTCCTGCGTATGTTTCAAGACGGGCAGGCGCACGTGCTTGGGAGCGATTGCCATGGAGTTTCCCGCAGAAGCCCAAATCTGTTGGCGGGAAGGGAAGTACTGAAAAAGAAACTTGGTCAGGATGTATTGGATGAGATTGATCAAACAGGATGCAGACTGCTTGGATATAAGGAGGAAAAAGATGTCTAGAAAAAAGACCATTATTATTCTTGCGGATGTTTTGTTATTTTTGGCTTTGGCTGCGCTTGTGGTATTTGAGATGAAAAATCCTCAGGGCGGCCTCCGGTTTGTCGACGAGTTTTTGAGTAGGTTTAAATAACGTGTGGAGAAAACAAATGACCAGAAGTTACCATTCCAGAAGGAAAAAGGAACAACTCTTCCGCAAAATGGCATGGCTGCTGCCGGGCATTGTGGTTGTCTGCATTTTTGTGGCGCTGGCCGGCCGATTTTTGGATAACCAGGAGGTCTATTCCAACAGCGATTTCACATCCGGAAAGCTGCCGAATACCATTGACATAGATGGTGTGATATACCGACACAAGACAAGAGTAAAAACGTACCTTTTTATGGGAATTGATGAGCGGAGCGTAAAATCCGCAGATAATGAAGCAGAATATGTCGGCACAGGACAATGTGATGTTCTGGAACTTGTCGTTGTGGATCAGAATGCAAATACCTATGCGGTGCTGCCCATCAACCGGGATACGATTACGGCAGTGAAATCTCTGGAGGATGACGGCACCTATATTGCGACATCAGATGTACAGATCGCCCTTGCCCACGCAAATGGGGATGGCGGCGAGATGAGCTGCGAAAATACAGTGGATGCAGTGTCAAATCTGTTAAACGGTCAGAGAATTGACGGTTACGCAGCGCTATATATGGATTCTATTGGAGTTATTAATCGTTTGGCCGGAGGAATTACAGTTCCCATCGAGGATGATTTTTCACAGGCTGATCCTACTTTAAAAATTGGGAGTACGGTGACTCTTACGGATGAGCAGGCTGAATTATATGTGCGCAGAAGAATGGATGTTGGAGATGGGACAAACGAGGGTCGTATGAGACGGCAGTCCGTATATTTAAATGAACTGAAGAGAGTGTTTGAACAGAAATTTTCAGAAGATGAATCTCAGGTAAAGAAGGTTTACGAGTCACTGGAAGATTATATGGTCACTAATCTCACCGGAAAAGATTGTAGCAAGCTGGCGAAAGCAATGCTGAAAAACAAGTCATTGGGTGAGCTGCAGATTGAGGGAACGGTATCGTTGGATGAACTTGGATACCGGCAGTTTATTCCAGACGAGGACAGCTTGATGCAGACTGTGCTTCTATTGTTCTATGATGTAGTGACCACTTGATAAAATATAGCTCATTTTTGACCAATATAGACAGAGAAACAGGAGAAAAGAAATGAATTTGAGGGAAAGACAACAAGAAAACACGGCCCATGACATCGGAGTGATGGCAGGAGGGCAGCTGTCTGCGCAGCCTGTCAGACGGGAAATAAACGATGATGGGGAAATTGATCTGGCAGAGTTGTTTTTTGCGCTGCTGGATAAACTGCACTATATTATCTTTTTTCTTTTGCTGGGAGCGATAATAATGAATGCTTACTCGTTTTTTCATATCGCGCCTACTTATCAGTCAATAGCAAAAATGTATATTGTATCGGCGTCCGATGATTCCGTTGTGAATCTGTCTGATCTGAATATAGGCACATCCCTGACGGCGGATTATGAGGAATTGATGCTCAGTTATCCGGTTTTAGATCAGGTGATTGAAGAACTGGGACTTGAAATGACATACAGCCAGCTGGCCCAGATGATCAAGATCACCAACCCATCTGATACGCGCATACTGGAGGTTACGGTTACTTCCACAGATCCCGAATTGTCCCGGGATATCGCGAATACTATGGTAAGCGTATCCATCAATTATCTACCCAAGACTATGAGTACGGAGGAACCGAATATTGCCCAGGATGCCCGGGCTGCATTGGCAAAATCAGGGCCCAGTTATACAAAATATACCCTGATGGGAGCTATGCTGGGGGCGCTCCTTTGCTGTGCGTTTATTATTATGCGTTATCTGATGGATGATACGCTTCGCACGGCGGAAGATGTAGAAAAATATTTTGGCATTGTGCCCCTTACAGAGATACCGGATATTGCGATGATCGGCACGTCCGGAAATAAAAAGAAAAAACATTTCGGGAGGAAGAATTAGCCATGAGTACAATAAATGTCACACTTCCGGATTTGCCGTATGCCGTAGAAGAAGCGTTGAACCGGCTGCGTGTCAATATCAGAATGAGGGGAAAACGTTTGTGGCGATCCACTTATGGCATATGCTGGCAGAAGCAGGATTTCCCACGGTCCTGGTAGATACGGATCTTAGAAAATCTGTTTTAAAATCACGCTTTCAGTTTCAAAGCGATGATGAGATAAAAGGATTGGACTATTACCTGTCCGGGTGGGCAGAGTATTCTGATGTGGTTTATAAGACGAATATCAAAAACGGAGATATTGTGCCGTGCACGAACCTGCTGGAGAATCCGTCTTCTCTTTTGGAGGATGCCAGATTCGGTGAGCTATTTGATAAGCTGACGGAAGATTACCGTTATGTGATCATTGATTCCGCTCCGCTGGTGAATGTGGCAGATGGCGCTCTGATCGCTTCTATGTGTGACGGTGCGGTTCTGGTAGTGCGAAGCGCAGAGACTTCCAGAAATCTGGTGAAACAGTCTGTTACGCAGCTGCAGCGCTCCGGCTGCAAACTGCTTGG
>CACYXH010000169.1 GCA_902778245.1 uncultured Lachnospiraceae bacterium
TAATCCGAGATACAGATATCACTCACCATCAGGAGAGAGGCAATATCCATTTTGTCTGTCACATCTGTCACATACCCGGCACAGGTATGCGGCATGATTGGGCGCTTCTTTACAAATGGATGATATTTACATAAAATTATGAAATCCTCTCCCAGCGCTCCATGCAGCTTTTCAAAATCCAGCACATCCGGCGCAGTGGCCTGGGCCACTTTCCCCCGAAAAGTAGGCGCGTAAAGAACCAGTTTTTTTCCAAAACAGTCCGGCAATATCTGATAGAGTTTTTCGTAAGCCCTGCGGTAATTTTCCTGCCGAAAAAAAAAGTCTGTCCGGGTGATCCCTACAGGCAATATCTTCTCCCTCTCCTGCTCCATGTGAAAGGCCTGGGCGTAGGCCCATACCACCTCCGGACTGCTGACCGTTACCACCCAATAATTCCTATGCAGCGGGAACCGCTCCAGATCTGCTATTCCTCCTCCAAAACTATTTTCCGCCGAGCTGTAACCAAATTTCTTGAACGCGCCGCAGGCATGCCACAGCTGGATCAGCTTCGTTTCCGGGCGCAGCGGAAGGCATCCGGTAAAATAGGAAGAGTCATTTACAAAAATATATTTCGCGTCTGCAATATCCTCCAGAGCCTTCAGACAGTTTTCCCGGACCGCTTTATGCGATACAACGCCTTCCCCCAGACAGCGGGTTTTGATGATCCAACCGCCCTCTTCTTCCAGTTTTTCCATGATGGGCAGAAAATTATCCGCCAGCTGCGCTGATTTTACCTGCAGAAAAACCGCCTTTTTTTGCTGTACCGGTCTTTTCGCAAATCGTCTGTATCTGGATGGATATAAATAATGCAGCGTCCATGTTTTGTACAGATACCGCACTGCTTTTCTGGCAAACTGATAACCCTTACTCATCCGTTAATCCCAAACCATGATGGTTTTTCCCATAATCTTGTGTATATCCATCTCAAACGCAGTCACCATATCAGAAATGCTCTTCACCGGCACCACCGCGCCGATCAGCTTTTCCAGATACTCCGGAAGTTCCGGTCTTTCACGGTACAGATCCACAAGCCCCTGAAAATCCTCTCTTCCGCTGCGGCTGGTGCCCAGGATCCGCAGGCCTTTTTCCAGCACCATCCTGGTATTGATCGGAACCGGATCCTCAGAAACACCCAGAATGGCAATGGTTCCCTCCGGATTGATATAATCAATGATCTGGTTGATCACCTGTCCGGCGGCATTTCCCCCCACGCACTCAAACGCGTGGTCTACTCTCAGATCCTTCGGAACATCCGACACCAGATACGTTCCATCCACAAAACTGAAATCACTCAGTTTACTCTCCACCACGCCAAAGGCATATACCCTGCACTGCGGGAAGCGCATCTTCAGCAAGAGTGCCGTGATGTAGCCCATGTTTCCATCTCCCCATACGCCAATGGTCTCCCGCCTGGCATGGGCAGTACGGTCAAAACGGGACGTAGCCTGATAGCAGACAGACACCATCTCCGTGAATGCCGCCACCAGATCATTCATGCCTTCCGGTACCCGAACCAGCCGGTCCGCCGTAGTCTCCACATACTCCTGCATAAAACCATTCATGCTGCTTCCCCGAAATTTGCTGGATCGCAAATAATTTTCCGCCACCACTTCGTCCTCTTCAAAAGGCGTGTTGGGGATCATAACCACCTTTTCCCCCACCTGAAACGTTCCTGTGGGGTCATACACTACCCGGCCGATCCCCTCATGGATCAATGCCATGGGAAGTTTTTGCCGGAGGATATCCTCGGAACGTTTTCCCTGATAGTACCTCTCATCTGCATTACAGATAGACAAGTGAGTAGGGCGAACCAGAATATGCTCCTGATCCATGGTGATATCTTCAAACGCAATTTCAAACCGGCGCGGACGCACCAGCTGATAAACGGTATTTAACATTCTTTTTCCTCCAGACCCAGCAGCGCTTTCGCCACTGTCATATCATAAGGGTAAGTAATTTTTATATTAAAGGTCTCACCCTGCACCAGATGCACATGTTCTCCCTTCATAACCAGGATCTTGCAGGCATCCGTCAGGATCTCTTTTTCCTGCGCTGTCAGCGACTCATACAATTCTTTCAGTTTTTTGGCCCGGAAAGACTGGGGCGTCTGTCCCTGATACATAAATCTGCGGTTGGGAATATCCGTGATCTGATCATTTTCTCTGCTCTCCACGATGGTATCCGTGGCCGGAATTACCGTGTCGCAGGCTCCGTATTCCCCGGCAAAGCGGATATTCTCCTCCAG
>CACYXH010000170.1 GCA_902778245.1 uncultured Lachnospiraceae bacterium
ATTAACACGATATGTTTTATCTGTTTTTGCCATTATAGCTGATGGAGCTTCCCTTGTCAACCCCTAAAACGCAAAAAATGCGCTATGCTTATTAAAAAAACGGTCGAATTAAATTGACAGCGCAAAGTACCAGCGCTATCGCCATGGCAATGTCCACGGCTTTCTGGTATCTGACTAAGAACGTTCTCAAGCTTCAATCCGTCACGATAATCTCCGACTTAATCATTCCCATCCAGCAGGAATACTTTATCGTTCCCGCCTCTCCCGGGGTAAATTCGATGAGGTTCTCCCCCTCCTGCAGCCGTATATCCAGATTATAGGCCGGTATCACAATTTCACTATTACATCCATTCAAAGCATCTTTTCCGGCATAAACAATCCACTGAACCGGAATTCCCGCTTTTACTTTGAGTACATCATAACTTCCTGGTTTTAATGTACTCTCCGCCTGCTGAATACCATTTTGTTCTACTGCTTCCACTATATTAGCCTGATTGATGCGTCCGGACTCCTGAAACACGCTGACGCCCAGCAAAGCAAGATTGTTCTGCAGCATATAAATGCCAAACACGAACACCAGGGCGCCTCCGAAAAGAGCCATCCGATTCTTTGCCTTCGCCGTAAGATGAGAGGCCGCAAGGCCCATCACCAACATGAGTGGTATGGTTCCCAGACAGAAAAAGAACAGGGAAAGGCTTCCGGAAATAAAGCTTCCGGCGGATATTGCCAAAATCTGCATGGCCTGCAGAGGGCCGCAAGGCATAAACCCATTGAGCAGACCGATATAGAAACTCCCGGAACCTTTCCTCAGAAATTTCCCCCGAATGCCGAAGTTTCGTTTCCGCTGAAATGGAATTTTTATTGGAAAACAGTTCATTAACCGAACGCCTAAGAAGAGCATGATAACCGCCGCCGCCAGTCCGATGACCGCTCTGATCCGAAGATTTATGGAAATAAAAGAACCGAGCAGCCCAAGCAGCCCTCCGATCATGGTATAGGAGAGCAGTCTGCCCAGATTATAATAGAATGCGGCTTTCTTTTCCGCCCTGGCTGTCGCTGCCAGATTCAGTCCGCCGCACATGGCAATACAGTGGAAAGAAGTAAGAATACCAATGGCAAAGAGCATGGCATAGTTCATTCCTTCCGTAGCTACCGGAAATTTCTGAAACACGATATTCAAATGAAATGCATTCAGGATATACCATGCTGCCAGAAGGATCACTATGACCGATATTCCGTTGACAACGGTATTAACACTATTTTCCTCCGCAGCCGTATAGCCGGTCTCCTCGATCACTGCCAGCAATCTGTCCCGGCTGCATATCCCCTTATCATAAGTGACCCGGACATTGCCCGTATCAAAGCTGACAGCCACTGCCGATACTCCTTCCAGGCCCCGAAGCGCCTCTGTAATCCTTGCTTCACACTGCCGGCAGAACATGTCCTTTACTTTGATGGTTTCTGTTTCCAGCATCCGCTACTTCCCCTTCTTCCATGACGTAAAGTATTCTGCATTCGCCGCAAGTTCCGAGGCCGGTATCTTAATTATACCGTCTTCCTCTGTATAGTTGGTCACCGGAATCGGATTGCATCCGGCTTTTACATCTCCCAGCTGATTAATAGGATGCGAGACGCCGCAATTCTGGCAAACGACATAACCGCCCTCCTGCACAAAATATGCCTCGGGGGAACCGTTGCAGGTCTGACAAGTGTTGTACGCAATCCTGGCCGCACCCGTGGCATCCTGCACCGCCATTACCTGCAAATCGATTCCATCCGCCTGATAATCAATAAAGCGGACCGTGGAATCCAGATAACCGGTATCGATGGAAATCCCCGTAGAATCTACTTTTACTGCTGGATCATCCGACCCAAAACGTTTCACAATGACACTGACAATAACCGCCGCAGTCACAGCAATGACAGCGACGGTTGGCAGTAATATATTTTTCTTCTGCTGATTCTTCACCGAAGCGCCCTCTCTTATCACTCGTTTATTCCTATAGGTTTTGTAAAGTTTACTGTAATTATAAAAGAAGGCTCCTTTGATGTCAAGCTGCTGTGCCCGCAGGTTTCGGACGTTTGACAGTTGAATAAAATAAAAAAGCTCTGCAGGCCGCATAAAGCCTGCTGTTTTTTTGTCAAATTTTCTGTTTTTATATATGGTATTTCAT
>CACYXH010000171.1 GCA_902778245.1 uncultured Lachnospiraceae bacterium
CAGCTTCTGCATGGCTTCGACCGCCGTCTTTATATACTCTTCGGCGCTGTCCGCTTCCAGCAGCCTGGCCGGGCACTGTATCATAATGCTATCGTCAAGATATGTGAAACTCGGGTATGAACATCTCGGGCAGTAGATCACCGAACTTGTCCGTATACTCCTCTGCAGCATCCTTCCGCAGGACGGGCATGAAATCGGTTTTCCCGGGGCATTCTCCCATGCATTGATTTTTCCGGTTCCTTTTACTGATCTCATCAATCATCCTCCAAATGATAAAAATTTCTATCACTCAAACGGATAAGGGAAACAAAACCGTTGATGAGCCTGCTGCAGTACAGATTGGCGGAATCTGCTTTGAAGATCCCGGCCGGCAGAGGGCAGTTACCACATGCTGTCATCCCGGCGCCATAAAGGCCCTCGGTTGTCTGATTACAAACAATTTCATTCAAACCGCCGGTTCTTCCCGGCATTTTGTACCTGTTCTTTTTTTCAACTGATCCTCCCTGTTCCTACCGGCTTCCGAAATTATTTTTGGCATTGTCCTCATACATGGACAACTCCTCTGTTACATTTACAATACGTTCGGAGGCGGCATTTTCTCTGAAATGCAATATCTGCAATTTGCTCACCGGAACTGTCACCCGATTCTTCGGAATGTAGGAGAAATCTTTTGATTTTCCTTGAAAAACCGCTTGACATCTTCCATATGTTGCACTATTATAAAAATGTAAGTTGCATTTCATGTGACCCATTATAATCACATGTTTCACATCTGTCAAGTGCAACATGAAAAACTCAAAGCCGGGCGGAGTACTTCACAAAGGAGCGAAGGATGCTTGCATCCGTGAGCTCATTTGGGAAGGGATCCATTTGGCGCGAGCCAAACATCGAAAAATACGCAGTATTTTGAGATGAGCCGGCTTTGGGAAATCAAAAGAAGGAGGTCATCCAATGACATTCGGAGAAAAGGTCCGCGCTGCAAGAAAGGAGCGGGGATTATCCCAGAAGGAACTCGCTGCAAGAACAGGCATCGCTAAACTATGAGAGTGGTTCCCGTATGCCGAAAAGCAAGGACAGCTACGTGCGGCTTGCCGAGGTACTGGACATCGATCTTTCCTCTCTTATGGATGAAAATGCGGAATTCACCATCCAGGCTTCCGAAAAGTACGGCAGTCGCGGCAGACGCCAGGCTGAAAAGCTGGTAAAGGATGTCGAAGCGCTGTACGCCGGCGGCGAGCTGGAAGAACGTGACATGGATGCCATGATGCGGGCTCTCCAGGATGCTTACTGGCGGGCCAAGGAGATCAACCGCACGTTCGTCCCGAAAAAGTACAGGGAAGAAGAGGAATGATCGATACGATATGGAGCCACCCTCCCGAAAGGAGTGGTGTTTTATGAAGAATCCGGCAGCTAATCTGATTCCCTCGAAGCTGATCAGCAGATACGGCACCCGTGATCCATTCCGGATCTGCCGCGAAAAAGGCATCGAAGTCATGTTCCGGGATGATTTTACCGGCCAGAAAGGTGCATTCTCCCTCATGCTGAATGTTCCCTTCATCTTCATCAACAACAATCTTTCCGATGAGATGAAACGGATCGTCTGTGCCCACGAACTTGGCCATGCCATGCTGCACAGGAAACTCTGCCGGCAGAGGAAGAATCAGACCATCTATGAATATGAGATCTTCGATATCAGGAGCAGTACCGAGTATGAGGCGAATATCTTTGCCGCGAATCTCCTGATCGATGAACGTGAAATGAACGAATACATGTCCTACGGCTATGACATTGTGCAGACAGCCCGGGCCATGAATCTCAATGTAAATCTGCTGCTGATCAAGCTGCATGAAATGAAAGACAACGAAGCGCTGCTTTACGCTCTTCCTCATCTCCCAAAACGGAATTTCCTCGGAACCATCGGGGATAATGCAGGAGAGCTGTGATAAGGCCCAAAATCAGATGCCGTAATAGCTGAAACGATAAGTTTATACTGGCAGGCGATTGTCTGCCTTATATTTCACCCATGCAGGCGAACAAATGTTCCTCGATGTATAGGAGGTGATCATTATGCAGACGGAGGACAGACAATTCAAAAACCCGCCCGCCGCAGGTGATCCGTTAAAACGTCCTGCGGCTACGGAACAGGATTTTTCCCTTCCCGATTGCTTTATCGCCATCGATATGAAGTCATTTTACGCCAGCGTGGAATGTGTTGCCCGCGGCGTGGATCCCCTGAAAGCCAACCTGCTGGTAGCAGATCCTTCCCGATCTGACCAGACAATCTGTCTGGCGGTCAGCCCGGCTCTGAAGGCCATCGGTGTTCCGTCACGGCCGAGACTGTTCGAAGCAAAGCAGGCAATCAGGCAATATGAGCGGGCTCACCACACCCGTATCCTCTACTATATCGCAACACCACGTATGGCAGAATATGAACGGGTCTCCGCCCTGATTTATTCCATCTATCTGCGGTACGCCGCAGCAGAGGACATCCACGTATACAGTGTGGATGAGGTATTCATCTATGCGACACCATACCTGCATCTCTATGAAGCGGAGGCAGAAAAGACCGGGCAGCATCCCGCTCATATCATGGCGATGGCCATGATCAGGGACGTACTGAAAACGACCGGGATCACCGCCACTGTCGGGATCGGCACCAACTTGTATCTTTCCAAGGTCGCCATGGACATCGTCGCAAAAAAGGCTCCGCCGGACAAGGATGGCGTCCGTATCGCAGAACTGAACGAAAGCTCCTACTGCTTCCGGCTCTGGAACCACAAGCCCCTTACAGATTTCTGGCAGATCGGGCCCGGCAAGGCCAACCGCCTGCAGAAGAACTACATGTATACGATGGGTGAAGTGGCACTCCATTCCGTACAGAACGAAGAATGGTTCTATAAGGAGTTCGGTATCGACGGAGAGATCCTGATTGACCACGCCTGGGGCATCGAACCGGTGCGCATGCGGGATATCAAGAGCTTCAGGCCTTCCCGGAACAGCCTGTCCAACGGGCAGGTGCTGCCGAGGCCCTATAAATTTACGGAAGCACGG
>CACYXH010000172.1 GCA_902778245.1 uncultured Lachnospiraceae bacterium
ACCAGCGTCGGCGGCAATGAAGTGAAGGATTCCCTTACCTATTTCTTTGCCCTCATCGCCATGGCCTGCATGTTTGGATCCCTTTCCGGCCAGCTTGCGGCGTCTTCTCTGCGGGCGGACCAGTCAGCCCTGGCAGCCAGACAGAGCGTAGTGCCGGTGCACCGGATGAGCGCGGTGGTGAGTCAGATGCTCTCATGCTTTACGATCCAGTTCGCCAATATCTGCATCCTGCTGCTTTATCTGCACTTCGTGCTGCAGATCTCATTTGGAGAGCGATGGATATTGCTCCTTCCGGTCTGCGCTTTGGGCTGTATGGCAGGCGTGGCCTTTGGTATTTTCGTGGGAAGCCAGCGTCTGAAAGAAGGAATAAAGATCGGGATCCTGGTAGGGGGGACGCTGTTTATGAGCTTTTTGTCGGGGCTGATGTTCGGAAATATGAAGGACGTTGTGGAACACCATATCCCGATCCTGAACCGGATCAATCCGGCAGCCCTGATCGCCGACGCGTTCTACAGCATCTCCATTTACGAAAACATGGCCCGCTATCGGAGAAATCTGCTGCTTCTGGCGGCGATCACAGCAGTGCTGGTATTTGTAAGTTATAAAAAACTTCGGAGGGAACGTTATGACAGTATTTAGAGGGTACGTTCGGATCATAAAAAGAAATCTTAATAGTATCATCATGTATGTTGCCATTTTTATGACGATCTGTATTGTGATCCAGAACGCTATGGCAAATTCCGGCATGACGGACGGATTCTCGTCCATGAAGATGAACGTGGCGGTGATCGACCGGGACGGGGGCGTGGTGGCGGACACTTTAAAGGCGCTGATGGAGCGGGATCAGAAGGTAGTGGAGATAGAGGACGATGCGCAGGTGATGCAGGAAGAACTGTACTACGGAAACGTGGAATACATTCTGATCGTCCCGGAAGGCGCGGAGGAAAAACTGCGCCAGGGGGAGGCCTGTGTGGAGAGTATTACCGATCCCGGTACCTATTCGGCTTATTACGCGCAGGCGCAGGTCACCAACCTGCTCAATCAGATCCGGGTCTGCCTTGCCAGCGGAATGGAGCTGGAAGAGGCCTGCAAAAACGCGCTGGCTCTGGGAGAAAACCAAGCGAAGGTGACGCTCCTTGACGTCAACGGAAATGCCGGTCTTCGTCCGGATTACAATTACTTTTTTGCTTACCTTCCCTATGCGTTTCTGGGGGCAACCATCATGACTATGAGCCTGATCCTGATGGAATTTAAAAAGAAGGAGATCCGCAGCCGTATGCAGAGCAGCGCCGTACCCTTCTGGAAACAGATTCTTTCCATGGTGGCTGCATTCCTGATCGTGGGAATGCTGATCTGGGCCATCTTCCTGGTGATCCAGACCATCCTGTATCAGGGCGGTATCTTTACCAGCGGCCATGTGATGCTGTATCTGCTCAATAGTCTGGCCTGTATCCTGGTGGCCCAGTCTCTTGGCTTTTTTACCGGAACTGTGGCAAACGGCTCCGGCGCCCTGAACGGCATGAACAACGTCATTTCCCTGGGATTATGCTTCCTGGGCGGTATCTTTGTCCCACTGGAGATGCTGGGGGACGGCGTCACAAAAGTATCGCAATTTCTGCCAACTTACTGGTACTCTGTGGTCAACGGACTGCTGGGAGACCATGCGGTCCTGGGCTCGGAGCTGATGGGCACGGTCTGGAAAGGTCTGTTGATCCAGGTGCTGTTCGCGGCTGCAATCTTCGCGCTCACGCTGATGATCCGCAGACGTCAGATACAGGAAGCGTAAGTAATCACATATAAATAAACCTTGTTTCACAGCTTCGGCTATGGTAAAATTATGAGTAATAAATCAATAATTTTCATCGGCATATACGGAAGCGGTGGTGAATTCATATGAGAACTTTTAACAAGGGGCTGTCGCACTAAGCATTGTATTGCGACAGTCCCTTCTTCATATAAAATAAAGGAGGAGTTACTATGTTTTACGATAATAAGATCTGGATCGGAGAAGCGCAGGGGGAAAAGATCTGCATCCTTCCGAAAATGGCGAACCGCCACGGGCTGATCGCGGGAGC
>CACYXH010000173.1:0-2030 GCA_902778245.1 uncultured Lachnospiraceae bacterium
ATATGTGGGCCTGGCAAAAGAGGTACAGACCGCGCAGAAGGCCATCGAAGCAGGAAGCTGTCCTGTGCAGGCATTGCCGGAACTGAAACCCGTGCTGGACGAGATCCATACAAGATTCGGGGAAATTGACAACACCAACGTAGGCGTGGGATCCACTATTTTCGCAGTGAAGCCGGGAGACGGTTCTGCCCGCGAGCAGGCGGCCTCCTGTCAGAAAGTATTGGGAGGATGGGCCAATATCGCCAACAGCTATGCTACGAAGCGTTATCGCTCCAATCTGATCAACTGGGGTATGCTGCCTTTCCTGATCGAAGAGGGGGAGCTTCCCTTCAAGAACAAGGATTACCTGTTCCTGCCGGGCATCCGCAAAGCGGTAGAGGATAAGGTCACCGAGATCAAGGCATATGTGGTGAAGGACGGTACTTTGAAAGAGTTTACCCTGAGGCTGGGCGAGATGACGGATGATGAGAGGCAGATCATATTGGATGGATGTCTGATCAATTATAATAGGGTGAACTAAGAAAACTAAATTAACTGAAAAATATACAAAAAACAGATAATTTACAAACAAAATAACTCAAAAGTAGAAAAACTGCAAAAATACAAAAATATTCCAGAAAAATACTTGACAAATCAAGGGAGAAATGATAGGATACAAATAACAACAAACAAAGCGTTGTTGATCAGATAGATTTTCTGATAACTGATGAAAATCCCAAAGAGGAGGTCGGGTCCAATGGATATTGCAGAATTCTACACACGATATAACATTGGCGGAGCAAACGGTTCCTGTGAAAAAGACTTCCGTTACTTATTTCCATAAGAATAATCGAATTTAAACGATGATCGGAGCGGAACAGTGGAAGATAAGGCGGAAACACCTTTGCTGGTTATATCAAGAGGCTGCCGCGTTGTAAAAAGTATTGGTGTAAAGAAATCATATTTTTTATAACTTATTTATAAATATAAAATTACAGGATATTTGAGATGCCCTCCGATTGAAGCGTAATAGAAAAATAAGAATACAGTAAGAAAAACAGAATAAAAAGAAAACAGAATAGGTAAAAAGAAAGGGACTGCAGGGGCGGTCCCTTTTAGCTGTGGAAACACTGGATGTGTTTCGGAAACTGTAGTATAATAATCACCAGATCGCCATGTTGTCAGGCAATATCATCATAGGAGAATAGACATGCTTACTTATTCTTTTGAAAATGTGGGCAATGACAGCCTGTACGAGTATCTTTACAAATGCATCCGAAAAGATATCCTGGATGGGAAAATTAAGGCCAGGGAGAAACTTCCGTCCAAACGCAGCTTTGCTAAAAACCTGGGAGTCAGTACCATTACGGTGGAAAATGCCTACGCACAGCTGATGGCGGAGGGATACCTGTATTCTGTGCCCAAATCCGGTTATTATGCGGCGGAGATCAGCAGGCATCTGCTGACGCCAACACCCCGAATGGAACATGGCGGTAATCTTTTTGCGCGGACGAAGGAAGAAGCTTTTGCGTCGGTGAACAAAGCCTCGTCTGCACCGAAAGAATGTCCGTCAGCGGTCGATCTTGTGAACAGCCGCACCAATCAAAATCAGTTTCCTTTTACACTCTGGGCAAGGCTGATGAGGCAGGCGCTGTCAGAAAAGCAGGAAGCGCTGATGCTTCCCGCCCCCGGTGCAGGAGTTCCCGCGCTCAGGAGGGCCATTGCAAATTACCTTTTGCAGTATCAGGGAATGAACGTGACAGAGGAGCAGATCATCATCGGCGCCGGGACAGAATACCTGTATGGCCTGCTTATTCAACTTTTGGGACAGGACAAAAAATATGCGCTGGAAGATCCCGGTTATGTGAAGATGGCAAAGGTCTATCAGAGTCATCTGGTAAGTATTGCGTACATTCCTATGGATGAGAGCGGCATCCAGGTGGATGCGCTGAGAAGCAGCGGCGCGGACATTCTTCACGTCTCTCCCTCCCACCATTACCCGACGGGGGTGACTACGCCCATCGGGCGGCGCTATGAATTGCTGGGATGGG
>CACYXH010000173.1:2038-2740 GCA_902778245.1 uncultured Lachnospiraceae bacterium
ATTTCGTCTTGCCGGAAGACCGATTCCCTCTCTGCAGAGCATTGACCGCCTGGATAAAGTAATCTATATGAATACGTTTACAAAAAGCCTTGCCTCTACCATTCGCATCAGCTATATGGTATTGCCCAAACGATTGCTGGCCCGCTTTCAGGAGAGATTAGGCTTTTATGCCTGTACCGTATCGAATTTCGAGCAGTATACACTGGCGGAATTTATCCATAAAGGCTATTTCGAAAAACATATCAACCGTATGCGAAACTATTACCGGGGCAAAAGGGATGCGCTTCTAAGGGCTATCTCCCAAAATCCCCTTTCTGAAAAAGTCCGCATCCATGAGGCCGATGCCGGACTGCATTTTCTGATGCAGATCGACACGGCGCTTTCTGATCAGGAATTGATATCCAGGGCCGCGGCGTGCGGCATCCGCCTGTCCTGCCTGTCTCAGTATTATCACGTTTCGCAGGAAGGGCCGGATCCAGATTCCGTCAACCAGGTGCAGGAACCGATCCGGCACGCCGTTCTCGTCAACTACTCCGGCCTGGAGAATGAGAAAATGCCCTGGCTGGTGCAAACCCTATATCAATCCTGGTATGGTGATTCTTATGCAATTACCACTGGAAATCTACCTGCAAAGGTGTTATAGTACCAGTAAATCTATTATCATGTAGTATACACGGAGGAAAAAAGTGAAGATTATCATAG
>CACYXH010000174.1 GCA_902778245.1 uncultured Lachnospiraceae bacterium
TGGCCTATGAGCGTATTTTTAACCGCGGAGCAGCGGCCGTTTTTTGCAGGCACCTATTTTCCGCCCCGGTCACAGCAGGGCCGAATGGGCTTTCGAGAATTGCTGCTGGCGATGGCGCAGCAATGGAAAAGCAATCGAGAGGGCCTGATAGAATCTGCGAATGAGGTTCTTGCTTATATCAGCCGGCAACAATCCAAAAATAAAGAAGATGATTTTTCACTACTCAGCAGCGCTTTGCCGGAGCGTGCCGCAGACCTATTTGCCCGAAGCTTTGATAAAAAGTGGGGCGGGTTTGGAGACGCGCCTAAATTTCCCACGCCCCACAACCTGATTTTCCTTATGTTGTATGCAAAGATAAGCGGGAATAAAGTGCCGTTGGAACAGGCAAGAACTACTCTTATCAAGATGCGCCGGGGTGGGATTTTTGACCATATCGGGTATGGATTTTCCTGCATTGCTGATCATTGCCTATGCCGCGGCATATAAAATGGAAATCGCAGAGGCCGGGGCTGGGGGCAGCCGGGACATTTTTCTTGGAACCGCTGAAAAAATTGCTGACTATATTATGAGAGAAATGACCAGTCCTCAGGGTGCTTTTTATTCTGCTCAGGATGCGGACAGCGAAGGAAGGGAAGGAAGCTATTACGTCTGGAGTTGGGACGAGGTATGTCATGTTTTGGGAAAAGAGAGGGGAGAGCGGTCCTGTGCCTATTACGGGATTACCGCACAGGGAAATTTTGAAGGAAAGAATATCCCGAATCTTTTAAACGGAAATGAGTTTACGGAGGAGTTTGAGGAAGAAAGAAGAGTATTATATGAGTACCGAAAATCCCAAAGGAAACTTTCTCTGGATGATAAGATCCTCACATCCTGGAATTCACTTATGATATGCGCTATGACTATATTGTACAGAACCACCGGAAACGTGGGGTACCTTCAGGCGGCGGAACATGCGTATCGGTATATAGAACGCTATCTTGCGGAGGGAATGACTCTTTTTGTGAGCTGTCGGGATGGAGTGCGCTCGGTCAGTGGATTTTTGGACGATTACGCCTGTTACGCGGCAGCCCTGATTTCTCTCTATGAGGCGAATGCCGGTCAGAAATACCTGGAACGTGCAAAACAGATCTGCCAGGAGGCGCAGCGCCGTTTCACAGACGGAGAAGGAGGCGGCTATTATCTGTATGGAGCAGAAAACGCCGGGCTTATCCTGCGGCCCACAGTATGTTCCTGATCACGCTGCTTTATTACCGCAATCCTCCTGAAAAAGTAACCGTTGTGCTGTCGCCGAAGGATAAGCCGGAAGAGATCATCCGCCGTCTGCCGCTGTACGCAGACATAAGAATATTGGAGGAACCCACGAAAGAGTACCGTTTGTTAAATAACACAGCCACCTGCTATATTTGCAGAAACCATGTTTGCTTGCCGCCTGAAAATTTTTTCTACTGAACAAAATGCACACATTATGGCTCTTATGCGGTGAATATTTTGCTCTGATTCTGAGCCCGGTGCCTTATACCATAGTGTAAAATGCTGGAAAGTTTAATTATTATTTACAAATGTTAAATATGTGTTATAATGGTAGAACACGGAAGATAAATTTTTTAATCTAAGGGTAGGATTTAAAATTCCGGGATATAAAGGGGAAAAAGTATAAATAAAAATTTACAGAGGTGTCCGATGGAACAGTATATTATTAAGGGTGGAAACCCGCTGGTGGGAGAAGTTGAGATCAGTGGGGCGAAGAACGCTGCTCTGGGTATTTTGGCTGCCGCGATCATGACAGATAATACCGTTTTAATAGAAAACTTGCCGAATGTACGTGATATTAATGTTATGCTGGAGGCCATGGCGAAGATTGGCGTTCGGGTGGAGCGTCTGACAAGCCATGCAGTACTGCTGAACGGATCCGGGATCGGTGAAGTCAGCGTTGATTATGAATATATAAAGAAGATCAGGGCGTCCTATTACTTGCTGGGGGCTCTGCTGGGAAAATATAAGAAGGCAGAAGTTCCGCTGCCGGGCGGATGTAATATCGGCAGCAGACCCATTGACCTTCATCTGAAAGGATTTAAAGCGTTGGGAGCCAGAGTCAGCATCCGCAACGGCGCTATCTGCGCAGAGGCGGAAAAGCTGAGAGGCAGCCACATTTATCTGGATACAGTATCCGTCGGAGCTACCATCAACATTATGATGGCGGCATCCATGGCGGACGGGTATACGATCATTGAGAACTGTGCCAGGGAGCCGCATGTAGTAGATGTGGCCAATTTCCTGAACAGTATGGGAGCCAATATCAAGGGCGCCGGTACGGATGTAATATTCCATTATTCCGGATCAAATCGAGGCAGGCACCTTTATGTTTGCCGCTGCTGCTACCAAGGGCGATGTGATGGTGAAGCATGTGATACCGAAGCATCTGGAGGCAACTACAGCCAAACTGCTGGAGATCGGATGCGAAGTGGAGGAGTTTGACGACGCAGTCCGCGTAGTAGCGTCAAAACGTCTCACCAGCACCAATGTGAAGACACTTCCCTACCCGGGCTATCCCACCGATATGCAGCCGCAGATCGGAGTGGCTTTGGCATTGGCTGAGGGAACCAGCATTGTGACAGAGAGTATTTTCGAGAATCGTTTCAAATATATGGATGAGCTGGCAAGAATGGGAGCGATAGCCAAAGTGGAAGGAAATTCGGCTATTATTACCGGGGTGAAGCGCCTGACGGGAGCCAGGGTCAGCGCACCGGATCTGCGGGCAGGAGCCGCATTGGTAATCGCGGGTCTGGCAGCAGAAGGCATTACTATTATAGATGATATTGTTTATATTCAGCGGGGATATGAGGATTTTGAAGAAAAACTCCGCGGCCTCGGCGCAGAGATCGCCAAGGTAAACAGCGAAAAAGAAGCGCAGAAATTTCGGCTGCGCGTAGGATAATAGAACGAAGGGGCTGTCGCACTAAGCAATGTATGCATTTTGTGCGACAGCCCCAAAAAGTTGCAGTCGGTTGATAACGAGCGCAACTTCGTTGGGCAGTGTTTGCTGCTTACTGGTCTGCTTGAATCTCTTCAATTAGTGCAAGGATCACATTTTCGTCCTCCTCCAGAGCGTCCGCAATCTCGGCGGGAGACTGGTTTTTCGCCAGTTTCTTTTGAACTTGAGAAATCAGGCGGTTGCGTTCGCCTTGGATCCTTCCGGCCTTTTCACCTTCGATTCTTCCAATCCTTTTGCCTTTTTCTTCCAGTAACCGATCTCTTTCTTCCATTTTCATATAACTGATCTCCAATTCTGAACGGCTTTTCAGGTCCAGTCCTTTTTTTCTGGCGTATCAACCAATTTCACTGGAATGCTCAGGCGAAATGCCTTAGATATGTCAGTTTCCGGAACTGAGTTGAACACAAGGACACAAAAATAATATATGACGCATAAAAACAATTTAAACAATCTAAAAAGATAATATCACTGCCGAGAAAATAAGTCAACAGAAAGGTTAATATAGTTTGTGAATTGTTTTCGATGAAAAGTCGGCAATCACAAAAAGCCCAGTGGAAAACCTGCACAAAACATAGGACTTATAATTAAAATTTCATAAAATTTCGCAATGATTTAAAAAGAATATTGCAGAATTTTTAGCCAAATGATATAATTCATTAGGAAAGTATCAGATTCAGAGCAGAAAGAAAGAACAGCTTATACCAAAGATAAAGCTGCTCTGAATGTGATTCTTTCCAATTGTA
>CACYXH010000175.1 GCA_902778245.1 uncultured Lachnospiraceae bacterium
TTGCATAGTTTTTGAAAAATGTAAAGAGAAACGAAAAATAAGATTTGCAAATAGGAAAATAAGATTTATAATGAAAGAGAACAAAGACGTTCTGCAAATGCAGGCGTCTTTTTGCGTTTTCAGCATTTGCAGGAATAAGGGAAATTTGCATTAGACGGATTGGGAGGAGCAGGTATGAGCGGGATTGACAGGCGGGTGAGCGGTGGTTTAAAGGGATTTGATGACGCTGTGGATCAGATGCGTCTTGGTGATAATGTTGTTTGGCAGGTAGATACAATGGAAGACTACCGTTATGTGGTGGAACCTTATGTGAGGCAAGCGAAAGCGGATGAGAGAAATCTGGTGTATATACGTTTTGGGCTGCATGAGCCGGTGATTGCGGATTGTGAAGGCATTACTGTGTATGAGATCTCTCCCAAGAGCGGTTTTGAGGATTTTGCAACTCAGATTCATAACATCATTACCAAAGAGGGGTGGAAGGTATTTTATGTGTTTGACTGTCTTACAGATCTTCTGAAATTTTGGTATTCGGATCTGATGATAGGGAATTTCTTTATGGTGACCTGTCCCTATCTGTTTTCTCTGGATACGGTGGCCTATTTTGCCTTGCGGCGTAATGTTCATACCTATGACACGATTGCACGGATCAGGGAGACTACTCAGCTTCTTTTAGATTTGTATGAAGTGGATGACGAGTATTACATACATCCGCTCAAAGTCTGGCAGAGATATTCTCCAACTATGTTTTTGCCGCACAAAATGACCATGGATGGCTGTATCTCCATCACTTCCAGCGCAGAGACGGCGGAACTGTTATCCAATCTGATATTTGGGACGGAACGCATGGACTACTGGAATCTGACCATGAACCGCGCGCGGGAGATCCTGGTGTCAGGAGACGCGCAGGAGAGAGAAGAGGCGAAAACTCGGCTGGTGTCCATTCTGGTAGGACGCCATACTAAGATGTATGATATGTGTCTGCAGTATTTTCGACTGGAAGATCTGCTTCAGATTGCTTCCCGGGAGATTGGTTCCGGGTATATTGGAGGCAAGAGCGTCGGCATGCTGCTGGCCAGACGGATTTTGACCAGAGGACAAGAATATCGTACCTATTTTAAACCGTATATGGAATCGCATGATTCCTACTATCTGGGATCTGATGTGTTTTATACCTATATTGTACAGAATGGTCTTTGGGAATTGCGGATGAAACAGAAAACGGAGGAAGGATATTTTGTTTATGCAGAGGAGTTGAAAGAAAAGTTACTCCATGGAAAATTTCATGAAACAATCCATTGTCCGTTCTTCTTCCCTTCAGGAGGACAGCTTTGGAAATGCTTTTGCGGGGAAGTATGAGAGCGTCTTCTGTGTGAATCAGGGTACCCCGGAAGAGCGTATGCAAAACTTTGAAAATGCGGTGAGGATGGTCTATGCAAGCATTATGAATCGGGACGCGCTGCAATATCGAAAGAACCGGGGCCTTGCGGACAAGGATGAGCAGATGGCAATTTTGATCCAGCGTGTGTCCGGGGATTACTATGGAGAGTATTTTTTTCCGCATGCGGCGGGCGTAGGAAATTCTTCTAATCTATATGTGTACGATCAGAATGTGGATATGGAGGCGGGAATGCTGCGCCTGGTATTTGGACTGGGAACCAGGGCTGTAGATCGGGTGATCGGGGATTATGTGAAAATTGTAACCCTGGATGATCCCCTGCGCAGTCCGCTGATGAGCAGCGAAGAGCAGGCACGCTATTCTCAACATAAGGTTGATGTGTTGAATCTGGCAGAAAACAGAATGGATTGTATTGATGTGGAAGAGGCTATGAAGCTGGACATCAAGGCGGATAAGAAACTGTTTGGGAAAAAGGATCCTCAGACGGCGCGGATGCTTCGCGATATGGGACGGGACGACAGCGCGGCGCCCTTCGTGCTGAATTTCAGGAGACTTCTGTCGGACACGGTTTTCCCGGACGTAATGAAGAAGGCGATGGCTGTATTGTCTGAAAAATATCGCTATCCGGTGGACATCGAATACACGGCAAATTTTCAGAAAGACGGCAGTTTCAAATTCAATTTGCTTCAGTGCAGACCACTACAGACCAGGGGACTGGGAAAAACAGTGGAGTTACCCCAGATCATTGATAAAGAAAAATGTCTTTTCTTTTCCAAAGGTAATTTTATGGGAGGCAATGTAAGGCTGCCTGTTCATTATGTAATCCTGGTCAAAACGCTGCCATATCTGCAGCTTTCGGAGCGGGATAAATACACAGTAGCTCGTCATATCGGGATTCTGAATGAAGAACTGAAAGAAAAAAACGTGATGCTGATGGGCCCGGGCCGCTGGGGCACTACCACACCTTCCCTGGGAGTTCCGGTCAACTTTACAGAACTTTGCAATATGTCCGTGGTATGTGAATTGTCTTACAGTGAACGGGGAGTAACCCCAGAATTATCGTACGGAAGCCATTTCTTTCAGGATGTGGTGGAATCCGGTATCTTTTATGTGGCTCTTTTCCGGGAGCGAGATACAGTCGCTTATCATGAGGACTATCTGTTGGAAAAAGAGAATCTGGTAAGGCAGTTTCTTCCGGAAGAGGGAGACCCGGATAAAGTCATAGGAGTGTATGCGACAGATAATCTGCAGATTTATTCGGATATAACCAGGCAGTTGGTGCTTTGTGCCCCGACATAGAGAATAGATGACTGCACCATCCTGCGAGTCATTTGGGACAGAAAATTTAAGCCGGAGACAAAGAGAAAGACCAGTAGGGGAGCTACTGGTCTTTCGAGGGGAGTATAAATAATTAATAAGGGGTTTGTAAAAAAAATTGTTTAAGGGTAATTCTTTTTACAAAGATGATTATAATATAATTTCCATGAAATGGCAAGCATTATTTTTTGCAAAAATTGAAATAATAGATAAAGTAATAAATCATATGATTTAAGGAGGCAAAAAATTATGGCAAAGAATAAACAGACCCAGAATAGCAACACTTCGAATGACTGTTGGGATGCTGCAAGTACGCAGACGAAAAATAGCTCCACACAGTCTAAGAATAAGAATTCCAATAAGGCCGGAATGGACAAGTACGGCGCAGAGGATTCAAACACTGAAACGGACTGCCACTACTAAAAAATAGCGGCATACAGCGTATCGCGTTAAGCGGAGGGATCGCCACACGAAATAGTCAAAAGTGTGGTGATCCCTTTTGTT
>CACYXH010000176.1 GCA_902778245.1 uncultured Lachnospiraceae bacterium
GGATGATATTGCGGTTTGGCTGTTAAAGACCTTCATGCATAAGCTGAGAAAGTGCCATACTTATCGCGATTCCGAACCGTCCACTTCCATTCTGACCATCACTTCCAATGTGGTGTATGGAAAAGCTACCGGAACGCTGCCGGATGGCAGAAAAGCCGGAGAACCGCTGTCTCCTGGAGCTAATCCCAGTTATGGAGCAGAAAAGAACGGTCTCCTTGCATCGCTGAATTCCGTTGCGAAGCTGCCGTATGAACTGGCACTGGATGGAATTTCAAATACTCAGACCATCAGTCCGGATGCCCTTGGCCATAACGACGAGGAGAGGGTGAGCAATCTGGTCCGTGTCATGGATGGATACTTTGAGCAGGGTGCGCACCATCTGAATGTAAATGTGTTTGGCACGGAAAAGCTGATCGACGCCATGAACCATCCGGAGAAACCGGAGTATGCAAACTTTACGATCCGCGTATCCGGTTATGCGGTGAAGTTTATCGATCTGACCAGAGAACAGCAGTTGGATGTAATCGCCAGAACCTGCCACGACCACATGTAATATGGGAAACACCGGTTTTATTCATTCAACAGAGAGTTTTGGCTCGGTGGATGGTCCTGGGGTAAGGTTCGTGATCTTCTTGTCCGGATGTCATATGCGCTGTCAGTATTGCCATAACCCGGATACCTGGGAAATGAGGTCAGGAATGTCTTGCTCTGCGGATGAACTGATTTCCAGGGCGCTTCGTTATCGGAGCTACTGGGGAGAGGCGGGCGGCATTACCGTGAGCGGGGGCGAGCCCCTGCTCCAGATTGATTTTGTCCTGGAATTGTTTCAAAAAGCCAAAGAGAAGGGAATCCATACGGTTTTGGATACCAGCGGGAATCCCTTCACAAGAAAAGCCCCGTTTTTTGACCGGTTTCAGATGTTGATGAGAGTTACCGACCTGGTGATGCTGGATATCAAGGAAATTGACGAGAAGCGGCATAAGAAACTTACCGGGCATACAAATAGCAATATTCTGGACATGGCCAGATACCTGTCAGAAATCGGCAAGCCTGTGTGGATACGTCATGTGCTGGTGCCGGAGAAGACCGATTTTGATGAAGACCTGGATCGGCTCCATGCTTTTTTATCAGAACTTGGGAATGTCGCGAGGGTCGAAGTGCTGCCGTATCATACGCTGGGAACATTCAAGTATCAAAAACTTGGACTTCACTATCCGTTGGAGGGAATTGCGCCTCCAACGAAAGAACGGATAGAAAACGCAAAAAAAAGACTTGGCGCAGACCTGTTTTAATGGTTGACTTTTGCGATCAGCTTTGGTATGATATTGAAGGTTAGAAAGAACTAACCATTGCGTGAATAAATCAGGAAAACTCCTCAGAAGAAGGGAAAGTCCGGGAAACTTTTCGTTTCTTCACCGAAAGCAGGCGTGCTTTCGGGAGGGGACTCTCCTGAGACTTGAGAAAGGGGAAGTTCAAGATGAATTTTTTAGAGATTGAAAAGGTCGTTGGAAGAGAAATCATGGATTCCAGAGGCAATCCTACTGTGGAAGCGGAAGTAACCCTGGCAGACGGCACGGTAGGAAGGGGAGCTGCTCCCAGCGGAGCATCCACCGGTGAATTTGAGGCGCTGGAGTTACGTGATGGTGATAAAGGGAGATATCTGGGAAAAGGTGTGACCAAGGCAGTGGAAAATATTAACACAGCCATTAGTCAGGCAATCGTAGGTCTGGATGCCTCCGATATCTACGCAGTAGATAAGGCAATGATCGAGGCGGATGGTACAAAAGATAAGTCCAATCTGGGAGCAAATGCGATCCTTGCAGTCTCCATTGCCACAGCCAGAGCAGCTTCCCAGAGCAGCTTCTATCGCTCTGGAGATGCCGCTTTACCGATTCCTTGGAGGTATTTCCGGCAATCGTCTGCCGGTGCCCATGATGAATATTCTTAATGGCGGCGCTCATGCAGCTAACACCGTGGATGTTCAGGAATTTATGATCATGCCGGTAGGAGCGCCGAGTTTTAAAGAGGCTCTTCGCTGGTGCGCGGAAGTGTTCCACGCATTGGCAGCGCTTTTAAAAGCGGAGGGATTGGCTACTTCCGTGGGCGATGAGGGCGGATTTGCGCCGAACCTTGCCAGCGATGAGGAGGCCATCGAATACATTCTGAAGGCTATCGAGAAAGCCGGTTATGTGCCGGGAAAAGATTTCATGTTGGCCATGGATGCCGCTTCCAGTGAGTGGAAAGGAGAGAAGAAAGGCGAGTACATTCTGCCAAAGGCAGGTACGAAGTTTACTTCTGAGACATTGATTGAACACTGGAAAAAACTGGTAGATAAATATCCGATCATTTCCATT
>CACYXH010000177.1 GCA_902778245.1 uncultured Lachnospiraceae bacterium
ATCTGGATGAGAAAAAGCTGGAAGGCACGTCGATCCAATACACCGTAGAGGAAGAAGCGGTAGCAGGCTATCGTTCAGAGACTGGCGGAGACGCGCAGACAGGTTATGTGATCACCAATATACACAAGCCGGAAACACTGAACCTTACCGTCTCCAAAGTCTGGAAGGATGATAATAATAAGCACGGGGTAAGACCGGTAAGTATCACCATCCGCCTGCTGGCCGACGGTTCGGAAGTCTCCCAGAAGATCCTGACCGAAAAGTCCGGATGGGAGGCAACGTTCAGCAATCTGCCGAAATACAGCGATGGCAAGGAGATCAAGTACACGATCTCCGAAGACGCGGTACAGCATTATACATCCAAGATAGATGGGAATGTCGTTACGAATACCCTGGACCAAACCTCATTACCGAGGCCGGGAACCCCTGAAAAGCCATCGGTAAAAACTGGCGATGAGACGCCGATCATGCCATTTGCAGTGGCGATGATTTTCTCAGCTTCCGTTCTTGCCGGAGCGGCGGTAAGTTACAGACGCAGGAAATATAGTAGATAGTTATGCAGCATTGGGGCTGCCGCATAAAGTATTTTATTGCGGCAGCTCCGTTTGACGGAACCCCGCGAATTTTAAAAATAAAGTAGTTGACGGCGCGGGGGCAGTATGTTATGATAACTAGGTATGCCGCACAGAGAGGTTTAAGTGCCGCCCGGCCACCATATCTGGCGAGTAATGATAATAGGAGGTGCCATATGTACGCAATTATTGCAACAGGTGGTAAACAGTACAAAGTAGCCGAAGGCGATATAAGCTGGTGAAACGGTTACATTTGATCAGGTTCTCGCAGTAAGCAATGATGGACTGAAGGTTGGCGCAGACGTTGCCGGCGCGACAGTTACAGCTACGGTTGTGAAGAACGACAAAGCGAAAAAAGTCATTGTTTACAAGTATAAGAGAAAAACCGGATACCACAAGAAAAACGGTCACAGACAGCAGTACACACAGGTGAAGATTGAAAAGATCAATGGTTAATTGTGTATGATTCATGTCACGATTTTAAAGGCCGGTCATCAATATAAAGGCTTTATTTGCGTGGGACATGCCGGTTATGCCCGGGAGGGATATGATATTATCTGCTCTGCGGTGTCGGCGCTCACCATCAATACGATCAATTCTCTGGAGCAGTTTACGGAAGATGATTTCGAGGCGGAGCAGTCCGAGGATGGAGGATACCTGAAGCTGACAATTTCGGATCAGGCGTCTGAGAAAGCAGAATTATTGATGAAAAGTCTGGTTTTAGGACTTCAGACAGTGGAAGAGGAATACGGCAGGGAATTCCTGACGATGGAAACGCGGGAGCTGCCGTGTGAAACCGAATAGTTTTTGATGAAAACATGAACCGAGGAGGTGTAAGACATGATGAAAATGAACCTTCAGTTGTTTGCTCATAAAAAGGGCGTTGGTTCTACCAAGAACGGACGTGATTCTGAGTCAAAGAGACTGGGAGCGAAGAGAGCAGACGGACAGTTTGTGAAAGCTGGAAATATCCTTTACAGACAGCGTGGCACAAAGATCCATCCGGGTGTAAATGTTGGCCGCGGTGGTGATGATACGCTGTACGCAGATAAGAAACAGGTTTCTATCGTTCCGGTTGCAGCAGAATAAGTCAGTTATGAAAGGCTTCAAATCACATATGGTTTGGAGCCTTCTTTGTATATCTGCATGCGGCTGGTTTTGTGAGGTATTTATATGTTTGCAGACAGAGCAAAAATTATCATCCGCTCCGGAAAGGGCGGAGACGGACACGTCAGCTTTCGCCGGGAGAAATATGTTCCGGATGGAGGTCCGGACGGTGGAGACGGCGGCAGAGGCGGGGACGTTATTTTTGAGGTAGATGATGGATTAAACACCCTCATCGATTACCGCCACAGAAGAAAGTTTTCCGCCACAAACGGAGAAGAGGGCGGGAAAAAGCGCTGTCACGGATCAGATGGCAAGGACATCGTATTAAAAGTTCCGGCTGGTACCGTGATCAAAGAAGCGGAGAGCGGACAGGTGATCGCCGATATGTCCGGCGAAAACCGGCGCCAGGTCGTCTTAAAGGGGGGAAGAGGCGGTAACGGAAACATGCATTACGCCACTTCAACAATGCAGGCGCCCAAGTACGCTCAGCCGGGGCAGGAGGCCAAAGAACTGGAAGTGCTTCTGGAATTGAAGGTGATCGCTGATGTGGGGCTGGTGGGTTTCCCCAACGTGGGCAAATCAACGCTGCTGTCCCGGGTGACCAACGCTGCACCGAAAATTGCTAACTACCATTTTACTACTTTAAGCCCCAATTTGGGCGTAGTGGATCTGGAGGATAGCCGGGGATTCGTGATCGCGGATATTCCCGGACTGATCGAAGGGGCGTCAGAAGGCGTTGGACTGGGACATGAGTTTCTTCGCCACATTGAACGCACCAAGGTTATGATCCATCTGGTAGACGCGGCATCTACGGAGGGCAGAGATCCCATTGATGATATTTATAAGATCAATGCGGAACTGGCAGCGTACAATGCTGACCTGGAGAAACGTCCTCAGGTGATCGCTGCCAATAAGATCGATGCCATCTATACAGAAGATGATACATCAGACCCAATACGGAAACTGAAAGATGAATTTGAACCGAAAGGTATCCCGGTAGTTCCTATATCCGCAGTCAGCGGAGAGGGATTAAAAGAATTGCTCTACCATGTGCGCAGAATGCTGGACGAACTGCCGGACGAGCCGGTAGTATACGAGCAGGAATATTTCCCGGAGGAACACATGGCAGCCAATGACCTGCCCTATACCGTAACGGTCTCTGAGGACGAGGAACGAACCTTTATTGTAGAGGGGCCGAAAATCGAGAAAATGCTGGGCTACACGAATCTGGAATCGGAGAAAGGATTCCGTTTTTTTCAGAATTTTCTGAAGGATACTGGAATTTTAAATGAACTGGAACAGCTGGGTATTACCGATGGGGATACGGTAAAGATGTACGGACTGCAGTTTGATTATTATAAATAAAAGTTGCGGGATAATAATTTTTTCTTGATTTTCCTGCGAAGTATGATATACTTTACGCATGGGGCATTAGCGCAGCTGGGAGCGCGCCACACTGGCAGTGTGGAGGTCACGGGTTCGAATCCCGTATGCTCCATGTATAGTATGATTAAATTGAATTATTTTGGGGCATTAGCGCAGTTGGGAGCGCGTTACATTCGCATTGTAGAGGCCACGGGTTCGAATCCCGTATGCTCCATGTCAAAAAGCCCGTAAATAAGG
>CACYXH010000178.1 GCA_902778245.1 uncultured Lachnospiraceae bacterium
GCTGTTTTGCTATTTTATTGTGCTGATCAGGGAGATTGTAAAGGCCAATTTCGCGGTGGTGCGTATTATCCTGTCACAGAAAGAAGAAATCCAGCCGGCACTGGTGAGCTTTCACTCTGATCTGAAGACTTCCGTGGGCAAGGCATTTCTGGCAAATGCCATTACGCTGACGCCGGGAACCATCACAGTGACTCTGGAAGACTCTGAGTATGTGGTACATTGCCTGGACGAGGAACTGGCAGTGGGAATGGCTGAATCCGTGTTTGTAGAGCGTTTGACAGAATTGGAAAAAAAGTGAGAAGGGAGCCGGGAAAATGGGAAAAGGAATACCTGGACTGGAACAGACCTACCATGTATTTTTTATCGTAGTTTTGATCATTCTGGCAGTGATGCTGCTTCTATGCCTGCTTCGGGCTATTATCGGACCGAGAATCGCAGATCGCATTGTGTCGGTGAATATGATGGGCACTATGGTCATGGTGATGATCGGCATTCTGGCAGTAATGATGGAGGAAGGTTATCTGGCGGATATCTGTCTGATCTACGCCATGATCAGTTTCCTGGCGGTTATTGTGCTGACCAAGGTGTATATGGGCGTATATCTGGAAAAGAAAGAGAAAAAAGAGGGGGAAAAAGGCGATGCTTGAATGGATACGTTTCCTGGCGGGAGCAGCTTTGCTGGTCTTCGGGCTGGGAATTTTCATCGTTGAACTGATTGGCGTATACCGGTTCAAGTATGTGCTGAACCGGATGCATGCGGCGGCCATGGGTGATACCCTGGGGATAGGGTTTTCTCTGATGGGTCTGATCCTGATGAACGGGTTGAATTTTACTTCTCTGAAATTATTTTTTGTGATCGTGTTTCTGTGGTTTTCCTCGCCGGCTTCTTCTCACCTGATCGCCCGTCTGGAAGTGACGACAGACGAGGAACCGGAGAAGCATTACCGGAGAGTAGAACTGAAAAAATTAGAAGCGGAGTTAACCGCAAGAGAAGAAATGGAAAGCAGGGAGGCGTAAACGATGCAGATCTTTACTTGTATTTTGCTTGGATTTCTGGTGGTCTGCGCGATTTCGGTGAGTCTGTCCAAAAATCTGCTCAACTCCATCCTGATCTATATGTCATTTAGTCTGATCATGTCCATTATATGGGTCTTGCTGGAATCTGGTAGATACGGACAAGAAGGGGGAGGACGAGGATGAGTAAGAAGGTTCCAAAAGAGCAGTATGAAAAAACCCTTTCCTACCGTATGAGGCAATGGTATGAGGGAGAAAAAGACCCGTTTTTAAATACCGTAGAAATGAAGCCGCAGCCGGAATTTAAAGAAGATAAGGCTGTCATTGAAAAGCGGGAAAGCGAAAGAAAGAGCCTGTATGAACATATCTACGATATGGAACACAATGCGAAGGTCCGTACATTTCGGAAATTGTATCGGGTCTTTAGTGTTATATTCTGTATCGCCCTGGTGCTGGTGCTGCTGACTATGGTATCTTACCTGCCTACCATCGGTGAAGTATCCAATCCCGTAAACAACGAAGTGTCCCGGCGCTACATCCAGAATGGGCTGCAGGAAACGGGAGCAGTCAATATCGTTACCGGTATGATCCTGGATTACAGGGCATTTGATACGCTGGGAGAGTCCCACGTGCTGTTTATTGCTACCTGTACGGTGCTGATTTTGCTGCGTGTAGATAAAAAGAAGGCTAAAGGCGGTCAGGAAGACGCAGAAGAAAACGACCGTGTCCACGAACCTAAAAATGATATTATCCTGCAGACGGTAGCCAGAATTCTGGTGCCACCCATCATTATCTTCGGAATTTACGTGATCCTGGGGGGGCATCTGGGACCGGGGGGAGGTTTTTCCGGCGGTGCGGTCATCGGAGCAGGCCTGATCCTGTATCTGAATGCCTTTGGCTTTGTAAAGACAGAACGGTTCTTCACAGCAAAGACTTACAAATGGATGAGCTTTTGCGCGCTGGCCTGCTATGCGCTGTCCAAGTGCTATTCCTTCTACACGGGAGCCAATCACATTAAGAGTGTGATCCCGCTGGGAACGCCCGGCGCGATCCTTAGCAGCGGCCTGATCCTGATTCTGAATATCTGCGTCGGAATCGTTGTGGCGGGAACAATGTACACATTCTACGTTATGTTCCGAAAAGGAGGGCATTGATATGAATCTTGCCAATCTGCTTAATAATTATGAGGAGGCGGTAGCCATGATCCTGTTCGGGATCGGCTTTTCCAACCTGCTCTTACAGAAAAATCTGATTAAGAAAATCATCGGGCTGAATATCATGGATTCTTCTATGTATCTGTTCCTGGCTCTGAAAGGATATATCAACGGACGCAAGGCACCCATCGTAACGGACGGAGTGCAGAGCGTGGAAGCGTACATCAACCCGATACCCAGCGGCCTGGTGCTGACCGGAATCGTGGTGTCAGTATCTGTGACTGCGCTTATGCTGTCTTTGACTATCCGCCTTTATCGCCGCTACCACACGCTGGATCTGGATGAGATCTCCACCCGGCTGAAAAAGGAGGGAATGTGATGGCGTTTGTTCAGAATTTTCCCTTCATTTCCATTATCCTGGCGCTGTTTTCCGGTCCTCTTTCTTCCATATT
>CACYXH010000179.1 GCA_902778245.1 uncultured Lachnospiraceae bacterium
CATCCCGTCATGGCTGTGGCTGCTGCTGATCCCTGCTAACTATCTGATCGACAGGATCGTTCTGAAGTGGAGCCTGGGAGATTTGGAGGACAAGGGGCTTGCAATCACCGAAGACATCGGAAAAGCGCTGGCGGATGTAAGAGCGCTGATAGAAAAACAGACTGTTGTTGCATGATTGTGGCAAATCTGTGACAGGATCACGCAGGAAGAAGCCTTTTGCTTTCTGTTTAATGGGACTATAAAGAAACCAGTTAACAGAAAGGCGGTAAATACAATGAAGAAATTAAGAATCGCTGCGATCCTGATGATCGCTGTCATGGCGATGTTCGCGTTTGCAGGATGCGGCACGGGCGAGGCGGAGCCGGATGAGGACGAATCCGCAGCCAGGACGGACTTCAGTGCTCTCGCAAATTTCACAGCCAGTACACTTGATGGGAAAAAGTTCACACAGGATGATCTGGCGAAAGCGGATCTGACGATCATTAACGTGTGGTCGACAACATGTGAGCCGTGTACAGAGGAACTGCCGCAGCTGGCGGCATTCGGGAAATCGCTTCCGGATAATGTAAAACTGATCACCTACTGTTTGGATGGGCATGAGGACTTGAGTGAAGATGATATGAAATTTGTCAGCAGTTTTCTGGAAACGGCAGACTTCGATGGCGTTACACTGATGCGCGGAGACGGAGATCTGGAGACTTTCACCAAGGAGATCCAGTATACCCCGACTACGATCTTTGTAGACAGCAGCGGCAATCAGGCCTGCGAGGCCATCATCGGGGCGGAAGATGATATCAAGACGGTTTATACGGAGCATATCAACAAGGCTCTGGAAGCGATGGGAAAGGAGCCGATCTCATGACTGGACGAGACAGAAAACTGACCCGGCTTTTGAGAATTGCGGCATTCAGCATCGGTATGATATTTGTTCTTCTCGGGGTGCTCCGGGGAGAACATCTTGAGGTATTTGCAAAGGCGGTGAGAATATGTCTGGAATGCATCGGGATAGGGTAGAGACCAAAGACAGACCCGGGCTGCATGAAAGGTTCCGTCTGCTGATGGAACGAGCAAGATGGTCTGCCTTCCGGTGCTGAACTGTTACTCCTGCCCCGGAGCGCTTGGTGCCTGCCCGATCGGCTCCCTGCAGGCAGTCGAGGGCGGGGCAAAACATAATATATCCTTTTATGTCCTCGGCACTTTGATGCTGTTTGGTGTATTATTCGGAAGGCTCATCTGCGGATTTCTGTGCCCCTTCGGACTGGTGCAGGATCTGCTTGGCAGGATTCCGGCAAGAAAGCTGCATGTGCCCGAAAAGATCGATAAGCCTCTCAGATACCTGAAATATGTGATCCTTGCAGTATTGGTGATCCTGCTCCCGATGCTTGCAGTAAACCAGTTCGGCATAGCGCCTCCCTATTTCTGCAAGTACATCTGCCCGGCAGGAACGCTGGAGGGAGGAATTCCGCACCTTCTGATGAACGAAAGTCTGCGCAAAACGGCCGGAGCTTTGTGGAACTGGAAGCTGGGTATCCTGATTCTGGTGATCCTTGGATCTGTGTTTGTCCCAAGGTTCTTCTGCAGATACCTGTGCCCGCTCGGTGCCTTCTATTCGTTGTTCAACCGGTTCAGTCTGTTTCGGATGGATCTGGACAAATCAAAATGTGTAGACTGCAAAAGTTGTGAGAATGTATGTCCGATGGCGGTGAAGGTAACGGAGCATATCAACAGCCCGGAATGCATCCGCTGCGGGAAATGCAAAGCGGTCTGCCCTGTGGATGCGATCAGCAGCAGATTTGAAACGGATATGCTCACAAGAAATGTGGCAGTAAAGAAGGTGGATTGATGGCTTTCATATATTATGCAGATGACGAACAGGAAATAAGGGATGTAGTTTCATCTTTTCTTATAAGTGAGGGGCATGAGGTCACGACCTTTGAAAACGGCGACCTTCTCTTTAAGGCGTTTCAGGAAAAAGAATGCGATCTTGTTATCCTTGATATTATGATGCCGGGAACGGACGGAATCGGGATTCTGCAAAAGATCAGAGGTATTTCAAAGGTGCCTGTGATCCTGCTTACAGCGAAGGACACAGATGCCGACTACTACAACGGCCTGGCTCTGGGTAGTGATGATTACCTGACAAAGCCATTCAAGCCGATCATGCTGTCCGCTAAAATTAACGCTCTTATGCGCCGCATACGCTTTGAAAATGAGGACAGATCCACAGATAAGAAAACAGATCTCATTTGCGGCAATGTACGCTATTCCTATGTGAAACATGAACTGGCGGTAAATGACAGGCCGCTTTCCCTCACACCAACAGAACTGAAATTCCTCATCTATATGATGGAACACTTTGAAGAAGCGGTCAGCAAGGAGGTCGTGCTTGAGACGATCTGGGATATCAATCATGATATCGACGCAGGCTGCGGCGGAAAATGACCGCAGCAGGAGCGGATATTTATGTGCAGACAGTATGGGGATATGGCTTTAAGCTGACAAAACGTGGTGATCGTTGATGAAAAGTGCCGGAAAAAACGAAACTCTTACTAACAGAAAAGCAGTCATGCTCATGATGACAGCACTGGTTGCTGTCATCATGATCCTTCTGGCTGTTTTCTGGCTGTCCGAAAGTCAGGAGATCAGGATCCGCGCCGAAAAATCTATCCGTCAGACAATGGTGAATGAAGCATATGAGGATCATACGCTTCCCCCGGCATATGAATTTTATACAGAAGAGCTGGCAGAGGGGATCCTGAACGAAGCCGAAACAGATCTGCTGAATCACTACAATGAGAACCGTGCCAGAAGGGGTGATGAATTCATTTCAGAAGATGAAAGACTTATTCTGTATACGGATGTCAGCTATTCTGTACATGCGCTGCATTCGTCGCTGGTCATCATGGCTCTCGGGGCGGCATTGTCGGTACTGTTACTCTTCTTTATCAGCAGGAGGCTGCTGATACTTCTGGAGAAGAAGGATAACGGCATGCGGAACTTCTTTGCCAATGCGTCTCATGAACTTAAAACGCCGCTCATGGCGATCCGCGGTAATGTAGACGGGATACGTTCCGGCTATGTGGAACCGGAAAAGGCCTATGATGTGATAGAAAAAGAAACAGAACGCATGTCGGCTCTGATCGGAAGTATTCTCGATCTGTCAAAACTGGACAGCGGGGCTGTTCACATGGAAGTGACAATGAATGACGTACGCGAGATATTATATGATGCTGCGGGAATTATTCTCCCGGAGGCAGATAAAAGGGGCATTCAGGTAAATATAGAGGCAGCGGAACCGTTGTTTATGGAGTGCGATGAGAGGATGATATTCTCTACGTTTTCCAATATCCTGACGAACGCCCTGCGCTATGCAGAGCGGGAAATCTCTGTCCGGATCGAAAAGCAGGATAAGATCATTATCCGGTTTATCAATGACGGCGTGCCGATATCTGATGAAGAGATTGCGCACATCTTTGATCGTTTTTATAAAGGTGACAAGGGGCAGACGGGACTCGGCATGGCACTGGCGCAGGAATATGTCAATCTGCATGGCGGTGAGATAAGTGCAGCCGCCCGGGATAACAGGACTGAGTTTGTTATTATCATATGAAGATGGGAAAATCTGTGGCAGGATTGTTGCAACTTCGTGGGAAAACAGTATCCTTACTTTATCAGGCATCACTGAAATATATTGAAAGTGAGGATCGGAGATATTATCGGGCATGAGATCACGCACGCCTTTGATGATCTTGGAAGTAAATATAATGAGAACGGCGACCTTGAGGACTGGTGGACAGTGGCTGACAAAAAGGCATTTGAGGAACGAGCCGCCAAAATCGTAAATTATTACAGCAACTACAAGACTTCCGGGAAAATGCAGACAGATATGAGGTGATCCGAAAGGATCTCGATTTGTTCACGACGCTGTTCGGCGACAGGACGCCCGGCGAAAATGAAGATCCTTCTGAAGTATTCGGCAACATGTGGAGCGATTACGGCTTTACGGCTTGGGCAATGATAGATATTAGCAATGCTGTTTATGAATATGTTCAGTACAGCACATGGAATAAAGTGTACAATAAACTTCACAATAATGCGAACTACAATTATGTTAAAAAAAAATATAGGTGGAAATGGCATGGCGGTCACAAGTCTTATTATCCTGCAGGCAAGGAAACGTTAGGTTATTACAAGAATAAGTAAGAAATGGGGTAACACTATGGGTGTAATTAATAAGAATTGGTTATTATTGCTTGGTTATATCATAATTGGTGCAAACGGAACGATGTCAGCTCTACAAAAAGGTATTAACATATATCCGATTATAGGAGCAGGAGTTTGCGGTATTGTGATGACCGCAGTAGTATTAACAGTTAATTTGAAAAAGGGTCGTTCAAAAAGTAGTACGCTCATTTCTATGGCTACTGCAATATTGTTGCTATTGATGTATATGGTGTATATCATAACACAATTTATTCTATAGCCATCAGAAGTTGTAGGTAAGCGTATTATTTCAAGGAATACGTGGGGAAAACATGTAGCCGGTGATAAATAGAAAAGTAAGGGAAAAAAGATTATAGTAAAGATGTATCGTAGGGTTAACTGAGACTCTATGCACGGTAGTGTCAAGTTATGAGTGTGTGAGAAATAGTCTGTAAATATGTAAACTGAAAGCCTCATATGGTAGTATCATGTTGATGTACCATAGGAGGTTTAATTATGGCATAGAAGAAAAAAGATGTCCCAAAGGTAGGACCACTGACAGAAGGAAAGAAAAACATCATCTCGGCCCTGATGGAAGAATACGACATCGAGACCACGGATGACATTCAGGCGGCTCTCAGAGATCTTCTCGGAGACACTATCAAGTCCATGATGGAAGCAGAGATGACGGATCATCTGGGGTATGAGAAATCTGAACGTTCAGATTCGGACAACTACCGTAACGGCACCAAACCCAAAACTGTCCGCAGCAACTACGGAGAATTCCAGATAGATGTACCAAAGGACAGGAACGGCACTTTCGATCCACAGGTTGTTAAGAATCGTCAGAAAGATATCTCAGGCATGATAAAATGCAAACGGATATTTACGTGCGTTGTAAGGAGATTCTTATGTCAACAGTATTTAAGACGGGGTTATACAATCCAGATATTTTATCTTGTATTGCAAATCTTTCGAATGATGAAGTTTTTACACCGCCTGAAATTGCAAATGCGTTACTCGACACATTACCACAGGATATTTTTTCAGATCCAACCACTGAAATTGCAAATGCGTTACTCGACACATTACCACAGGATATTTTTTCAGATCCAACCATAAGCTTTCTAGATCCTGCATGTAAGTCAGGTGTGATATTGAGGGAAGCTGCGAAGCGCTTTATCAAGGGACTTGAAAAAGAAATACCTAACTTGCAAGAAAGAATAAACCATATTTACCAGAATCAATTGTTTGGTATTGGTATTACAGAACTTACAAGTCTACTTTCACGAAGAAGGTAAGGGTTTGAAGTTTCAAATGATTAAGGAGGAGATCAGTAATGAAACTGGAACAGGAGTTTTTCGTTGGCGCTCATGATGTAGACCGTGAGAAAAAAGTGACGAACAAGGCTTTGCTGGAGATACTATCCGATATTTCTATGCTGCATGGGGTGAAATCAGGACAGACGAAAACCGAGGGTGTGAGTCCTTTTTCGTGGGTCGTGCTGGGATGGAAGATGCAGGTGCTGCGCAGACCATCTATGTTCAGTACATTGCGGGCAGTTACATGGGTGCGCGATCATTCACGGGTCAGAGGAGGCCGGGATTATGTGATTTATGATGAAAATAATACTATCGTGGCAAAAGGAACAGCGGAATGGGTCGCTCAGAATATGGAGACGGGCTTCTTCATGAAAATGACGCCGGAACTACTTGCGCCTTTCGACCCAGAGCCGGAAGAGATCCTTTTCCCAGGTTTCAGTTTCCCTGCAATACGCAAGATCGACGTAGATGTGGACCTGCAGCAGGAGATCGAAATCGAACGGATGATGTTCGATTATAACGGGCATGTGCACAATTCGATCTATGTCAATCTGGCGGAACAGATTTTGCCGGAAGAACTGTACTATCACCGGTTCAATGACGTTGAGATCATCTACAAGCTGGAGATCACATCTTGCGGTAAGGTTTTGCTTGAGTATACAAAACAAGAAGACAGGCATATGGTTGTGGTACGGAGGAAGGACGACAGGGCGATTCATGCAGTTGTGTATTTTTCAGACGTTTCTTTGTAGGTTCTGTTTGTCTGTCCGATAGTTCGCTGGACGATAATAAGATTTGGCTCACACAGAGGGCATCAAACACTGCACAAAATCAAAAAAGTGGAGAAAAAAGTGGGGGTGAATCGGCCCAAAATCGCCGGAACCGTTGGTACAACGGGACTCTGGAAAAAAA
>CACYXH010000180.1 GCA_902778245.1 uncultured Lachnospiraceae bacterium
GGTTGCCCAGACGACGCAGTTCCTCCGCCGCATCCTCGTAATGAATATGGGTATAGGTTCCCATCGTTACCCTGATATCCTCCGGAGAATGCCCCATCAGATAAGCCAGATGAACCGGATTCATACCTGCTTTTGCCTTTTCCGTACAGTAGGTATGCCGGCATACATGCGGCGAGACATACGGCATCGGGTCACGGTAGATTTTATTGAATTTCTCCCGGGTATGCTGGAAATAATGTTCCCAGTGCAGGGCAAGCATAGGATGTCCGTCCTTATCCAGGCAGAGAAAACCCCTCACACCGTCCACTTCTGGTTCGACAGCCGGAGTAATCCGCCGATCCAGAATTGTCCGGAATGCTTCCTTCACCATAGGCTCCATGGGAATGATCCGTGTCCCACACTTCGTTTTCGCCTGATCTTCAATATAGACCCGAGTGCCGACCCGCTGAAGCTGTTTGCTGATAAGTATTGTTCCCTTATCCATATCCAGGTCTTCAATCGTTAAACCGCAGAATTCAGAGATGCGCATTCCCGTATGGAACAGAATGTAGATACCCTCATAATATCTGCTAAAATGAGGATCCGTACGCACGAATTCGAGAAAGCGGCGCTTATCGGCCGGTGAAAGCGCATCCCGTTTCACCGTATCATTTACAGTCACTTCATGAAGCTGAAAATCATCAAAGGGATTCTTAAAGATCAGTTCACCGGCATTGCACCGACCACACTGTACTCAATCATTCAGCGGGATACCTCTGTCCGCTTTGATCATGCTTTGCGTATAGCGAATATCCTAGGAATTGATATTACTCAGATCTGTAAGGAGAATCCTTATGATGAGGGAGAAGTACTTCCGCAGCCGCTCTCTGATCTGAATGGGCTGACCACGAACCTTAATAAGCAGACATATATAAAAAACAGGACTACGCCGTTGCTTATGCTCTTTGACTATGAAAAAATGCCGGAATTAGATCAGGTTATCGCCGGCTATTTCCAATTAACCGACGAGGGACGTTCCACCTTTCTTGACAACCTACGATGGTTAATGGATACAAAAACAGACCGAAGCCGGGCAAAGAAGCTGAAAACAATTCGTAAATAGCCTTGTACCGAACTTGCCTTTTTAATATGACAGTCTGTGTCCCAGGTTGAGCGATCCTTGCGATCCGGCCTGACAGATATCCCGGGGCAGACATCGCGCCTGCCAGGATACCTGCGACCGACTGGAAATATATGCCTTTCAGGACAAGACATCAGTGTTTCTTCTACGGGCAATCGCGAAGATGGCAGTGTATAACTCTGTTGGAATCCCAAGCATCTTGTATACAAATCCACTGTAAAAATCCACATTCGGACTCACGCCTTTATAGATATGTCTCTTTGCAGCGATCACCTGAGGAGCAATTTCTTCAATGTTCCGATATAGCATGAGTTCGTTTTCACTGCCTTTTTCTTTTGCAAGCTCCTCAACATACTTTCTTAAAATACGCTCTCTTGGATCCGAAAGAGAATATACAGCATGTCCCATGCCATAGATCAGGCCTTGCCGGTCAAATGTCTCTTTATCCAGGATTTTTCCAAGATATGCAGCTATTTCATCCTTATCTGAATAATCGGATACATGGCGGCTAAGGTATTCTATCATCTCCATCACCTTGATATTTGCACCACCGTGCTTTGGTCCTTTGAGTGAAGACATAGCCGCCGCAATCGTTGAATAGGTATCTGAACCAGAGGATGTCACAACCCTTGTTGTGAACGTCGAATTATTGCCTCCCCCGTGTTCCATATGCAGAATCAGTGCCGTATCCAGTACTTTTGCCTCTGTCCATGTATATTGTCTGTCCGTCCTGAGCAACATCAGAATATTCTCTGCAGCTGACAGTGACGGATCCGGGTGATGAAGAACCATGCTTCCATGTTTCACATAATGTACATAAGCCTGATATCCATATATTGCCAAAAGCGGGAAAATACTGATCAACTGCATACTCTGCCGGATGACATTGGCTATATCCGTATCCTTTTCTCTTTCATCGTAGGATGCAAGCGTAAGGATGCTCCTTGTCATTGAGTTCATGATGTCTTCCGAGGGAGCCTTCATAATCACATCACGTGTGAAATTCGTTGGTAGGGTTCTGCACTGACTGATTAAATCTGAAAATTCTAAAATCTGCTGCTGCGTCGGAAGCTCTCCCATAAGCAGCAGATAAGCGATCTTGTCAAAACCAGACGCATCGTCTCCGATAGAAGAAATCAGCTCTTCGATCCGATAACCCCGGTACCAGAGTTCACCGTCACACGGAACCCTCCTTCCGTCTATGATTTTTGAAGAAACAATGTCCGATACTCTCGTGAGCCCAGTAAGCACACCGGTGCCTTTTTCATCCCTCAGGCCAGTGTTTACGCCATATTCTTTGTACAGGATCGGAGAGATAGCATCGTTTTCAAAACAGA